>NZ_JBVVPQ010000056.1:0-51266 GCF_055811695.1 Bradyrhizobium sp. MI1.3
ATGCCCTGGCCGCCGGCCTCGTGCCAGACCGCACCGTGCTCGAGCTCGCCGTCCTCGCCGATGATGATGCCCTTGCCGGTTCGCACGCCAACCGACGCCGAGCTGCGCATGGCCTCGAACATGGCGATGCAGCCAAAGGACGCGGCCGATATCTACGACATGTTCTTCCGCGCCGGCACCGCCGAGCGCGCGCTGATCCTGCACAATCTCGCGGAGACCCCGCTGAAGGCCGCGCCGCGGATTCCGACCGTGCGCGCCAAGCGCGCGATCCAGATCCTCGAGATGGCGGCGATCGCGGGCGATGTCGAGAATTTCGCCTTCGAGCTCGGCGACAGCCTGATCCTGCCCTCGCGCGTCGCAGCCCAGATCGTCGACGATGCAAGCGGCGAAGCGCTCGCGGTCGCCGCGCGCGCGCTCGACATGCCGAGCCCGGTGTTTCAGCGCATCCTGCTGTTCTTCAAGCCGGAGATCGGCAACTCCGTGACCGACGTGTACCGGCTGTCGCGTCTTTACGATCGCCTCAGCGACCGGGCGGCGCTGGTGATGCTGGCCGCCTGGCGCGGCTCGACGCTCGCCGTCACCCGCGCAAAGTACCAGCCGTCGCTGCATGACAGCGAGCGCCAGCGCGCGCGTGCGGGCGCAAGCCAGACACGCCCGGGCGTGCAGCCCGGCTCCGCGCCCGCGGTGCGGACGGGGACTGACGGATCGGATCGTTAGGTCTTCGCCAATTCGAGGAAATGCCGCCCGGCGCGGTCTTCGGTCTCGACGATCCAGATGTCGGAATCGAAGCGGATCTCCTTGGTCAGGCGCTCCTCCACCGCGGGCTCCGGCATCGGCTGCGGCGCAAACGGCACGAAGAAGCGATCGACCGGCCGGCCGTCGTCATAAGAGGTCTGCGGCGCCGGCACATAGAGCATCGCATTGCCGTCAAGCAGCGAGATCTTCACGAACACCGCACCCGCCTCCTCCGCACCGCGACGACGCACCGCGCCGTACACGCCCTCGGTCTGGCACCGGCGCAGATAGGCTGAGACCCAGATGTTCGATTTCAAACGCATGGTGGCCACGATAGGACAGCGCTGCAATAAGCACCAGCCTTCGCACAACAGCAACGACTATTCGACGGGGTGGCCGATCGCGGCGCCGAGCTCGCGGAGCAGGCGGTCGGACAGCTGGCCGGTGACCTGCATCTTGTGCTCGCGCTCGAATTTCTGGATCGCGGACTGGGTCTCGCCGCCCATCGCGCCCGTGATCTTCAAATTGCCGTAGCCATATTCGGACAGCGCGCGCTGCACGCCGGCGATGCGCCGCGCCGCCGCGCTCTGCTGCACGGGGATCGGCGCCGGCGGACGCGCAACGGAGGGCGGCGCCGAAATCGTTTGCTTGACCAGATTGGTCATGGGATCGCCTGAGCGCGGCGTCGATGCGGTCGCCTCGACAGGCCTCTCCGGCGGCTTGTCCGCAGGTCTGGGCTCGGCAGGTCTGGGCTCGGCACGAAACTCCGTCGCTCTCGGCTCGAGCGGCGAGGTATCGGCCCCGACCGGACGCGAACGGGGCAAGGGGTTCGACAGCGGCAGGGACGAGGGCGCGGGAAGATTGATCACGGTGCCGAACATCGGCGCCGGATGCCGCCCGGTCTGGAGGAACAGCGCGTTGGCAACGATCGCGCCGATAGCGGCCACGGCGACGAAACCGGCGAGCGTATCCTTGGGGCTATGCAGCAGCACGCGCAGCACGAGATTGCGCTCGGTCTCGACATCGATGACTGCGGCCTTGGCGCCACGGCGGCGCGGAGCGGCTTGGTCCTTGGCAGACTTCTTAGGCACTTTTCTTCACCAGAGCGGGTTGGTCCTGAACTTGGTCGTGAGGATGGTCCTGCAGTTCCTGGTGCTGAAGTTCCTGGCGCAGCACCGGCGTCAAGGTCGCGATCTTGCTCTCGCTCGCCTTGCTGTCGGACATCTTGGCCTCAGAAATCTTGGTATCAGAAGTTTTGGCATCAGAAATCTTGGCCTGCGGCGTGTAGACGAGCGGCAGCTTGACGGTGACGGCAGTGCCCTCGCCGAGCCTGCTTTGTACCGTCAATTCGCCGAGATGCAACGCCACCAGGCTCTTCACGATCGAAAGTCCGAGGCCGGTGCCTTCGTGGCGGCGCTGATAGGTTTTGCCGGCCTGGAAGAATGGCGCGCCGATGCGCTTGAGATCGTCAGGTGCGATGCCGATTCCGGTGTCGCTGACGCGCAGCGCAAGCTGCGAGCCCGAGACCGCCGCTGTTACAGTGACCTGACCGCCGCGCTCGGTGAACTTGACGGCGTTGGCGACGAGGTTGAGCACGATCTGCTTGAAAGCGCGCGGATCGCCGGTCATCACAGGCAGATCCTGCGGCGCATCGGTGACGAGATCGACGCCGTTCTCCCGCGCCTTCAGCGCCAGCAGATTGCAGCAGTGCATCAATGATGCACGCGGCGCGAACGGTTCCGACGCCATCTCGAAATTACCCGATTCCATCTTGGACATGTCCAGGATGCCGTTGACGACCGAGAGCAGATGCTTGCCGGAATCGTTGATGAGCTGGGCGTATTCCCTCCGCTGGGCCGCGCCCAGCATCAAGGTCTGCTCCTGCGTGATCATCTCGGAGAATCCGATGATGGCGTTGAGCGGCGTGCGCAGCTCATGGCTCATGGTGGCAAGGAAGCGCGTCTTGGCGGCGTCGGCCGCCTCTGCAGCGCTGCGCGCCTGATCGAACGCCTGCTCTCCGAGCTTGCGGTCGGTGACATCGCGCATCACGGCGACAACATCGGCCTCGCGCGTGGTATCACGGCCCATATCCCGATCGAGCGGGCGGCAGCGCATCTCGACCCAGATGAAATCAACCTGGCCGCGCTCCGAGCCGGCACGCTCCCGGCGCAACCGGAACTCGACGCTGCGCACCTCGCCGCGCGCGGCATCGGACAGCGCCGTCAGATACGCCGGGCGATCGGCGACATGGACGCGATCGAACAGGCCGTGGCCGAGCAGTTGCGCGACGGGCACACCGAGCATGGCTTCCACCGCCGGTGAAATGAACTGCACCGCGCCGTTGCGCTGATGCCGCGAGATGACGTCGCTCATATTCCGCGCCAGGAGACGGTAACGCTCTTCCTCACGCGACAGCAGCGCAACGCTGGTGCGCGCGAGCGATTCCGCACCGAAGGCCAGACCTGCCGCATAGAGCGTCGCCGAGGCGACGCCGAACGCCATCAGCACGCCGCGTTCCGCAGCGCTGGTGTCGCCAATCGACAGCCAGCCGAGCTGGCTGACGAGGATGAGAATGCCGGCGCAGGACAGCGCCAGCAGCGAGGCAAAGGCCGCGACGCGGCGCGAGGCCGACAGCGCAGCTTCGAGGGGAACCACGACCAGCCAGATCGCGGCGAACGATTCGATGCCGCCGGTCGTCACCGCCACCGCCATGATCAGGCCCGACAGCGCCAGCGACGACAGCACATGCGCGCCTTCGTAACGGCCGGTGCGCGACAGGAACCAGGACAACAGGATCGGCGCAATCAGCCAGGCAAAGGCCGCGACCTCGATCGCGCTCGGCGCGCCGCGCATGGCGAGATAGACCGGGAATGCGGCAAAGGCGGCCAGGCTGCCGAGCAGCCGCGGGGCCATGAAGGCACGATGGCGCGCTCGCGTCAGCGCGTCGTAACGCGCGGAGGGATGCAGCAGCGCATCGAGACAATCGCGGATGATACTCAAAACTGTCACGGGTCTCGCGCTTCGGCTCATTCGTCGGGAAGACGCGCCGGAACGCCTCCTTATCGTTGAGCCACCGTGTCAGAGCGACCTTAAACGAACACTAAGGCAGCGCGGCGCGCCGCCAGACACCGCGTCATCGCAGGGCTTTTTAGACGATTTGACGACGTCATCAGCGGGGATGGTGAACACAGGGTTTCACCGTGATCCGCATGGTTTCGAAATGGTGGACGGGCGTGGCGGCAGAATCACGGGTGTGGTCGTCAATCGAAAATTTACGACACGGTCGATTGCAAAGATTCTTGAGTCAATTTTCCGCGAATTAAGCGGAAGGCAATCACTTGCGATTTATCGAGAGTTGCTAGGCCCGACATCCGTGGAGATCGCCGCGGCGGGATCTAACATACAGGTCGCAAGATGCGCTTTCTGCTTCGCATCACATTCTGGCTCGGGCTGGTGCTGGTGCTCCTGCCGCGAGACAAGACGCCCGAATCGGACAAGCTGCCGCAGATCGGCGCTGCCGACGCGGTGCAGGCTGCGACCGCGGCTGTTTCCGACATGACCCAGTTCTGCAAGCGCCAGCCGGCGGCGTGCGAGGTCGGCGGACAGGCCGCGACCATCATCGGCCAGCGCGCGCAGGACGGCGCGAAGAAGATCTACCAGATCATCAACGACAAGAAAGAGCAGCTCGAGAAGCCCGACAAGAAGACCCCCGACCACACCGGCTCGATCGCGCTGGCCGGCGAAGGTGATACCGCAACCAGCGAGGCGCCGCGCGACACCCTGTCCCAGGACGACCTCGCGCTGGAATGGCGCGGCCCGGCGCCCGCGACGGCGAATTAGCGCCCAAACCCTATCGATTTCGGCGCTTTGCGTCCCTATATTGGCCTGAACGGGAACTTGGGCCAGCATGACGACGATCGACGAAATCAGGGATAATTTCGAGATTCTGGACGAATGGGACGACCGCTATCGGTACGTCATCGAGCTCGGCCGCACCCTGGAACCGATGTCCGAGGCCGAGCATTCGGCCGAGAACAAGGTGAATGGCTGCGTCAGCCAGGTCTGGCTTCAGAAGCTGATCGATCGTCGCGATGGCGGGCCGCCGGTCCTGACATATCGCGGCGACAGTGACGCCCACATCGTGCGCGGGCTGGTCGCGATCGTGCTGTCGCTTTACTCCGGCCGCACGCCTCAGGAGATTCTTGCGACCGACGCCATTGCCGTATTCGACGAGTTCGGTTTTCGCGACCATCTGACGCCGCAGCGTTCCAACGGCCTGCGCTCGATGGTCGAGCGCATCAAGACCGACGCGAAAGAAGCGCTCGCGGAAGCGTCGTAGAAATCCTACTTCCGCTTGCGCTGCTGCTGTCCCAGTCCCATCTGCTTCGCAAGCTGTGAGCGGGCCACTGCATAGTTCGGCGCGACCATGGGATAGTCGGCCGGCAGGCCCCATTTCTCGCGATATTGCTCCGGCGTCATATTGTACCGGGTGTGCAGATGGCGCTTCAGCGACTTGAAGCGCTTGCCGTCTTCCAGACAGACCAGATAATCAGGCGCGATCGACTTCTTCAGCGAGACCGCCGGCTTCGCGGGCTCGAGCGGCACCGTCTCGGTGCGACCCGATGAAACGCGCACAAGCGCGCCATGCACCTGGCTGATCAGGTTCGGAATCTCAGTTGCAGGCGTCGGGTTGTTGCTGAGATAGGCCGATACGATGCCCGCCGTCAGCTCAATGAAATTCTTAGCCCCGGCATCCGACATCGGCCCCGCCTTTCTCCACCTTGCGTCTCACGGGAGAGACGACGTCAGAGTATTCCGTGTCAACAATACGTTCGACTGAATGGAATGACTGAGGAATATGGGCTGATTTACTGACGAAGCAACAAGAACGCCAGCGCTTTACTTGCCTGCGCCAGCTCTCTCAAGCCCCACGCTGGTCGAGGTGGGAGCGCAGTTCGTCGATCGAGGCAAAGCGCATCATCCCTTCCGGCATCTGGGCTTCGATCGAGCCATCGGAGTAGAGCGAATAGGCCATGCCGTCGACGATGCCGGATTTGAGCACGGTCACGGGCGCCTGTTCGGCCGCGGCCGCCGGCTCCGGTGCGGGCGGCGGAGCAGTCTCAGCGAAGGTCGACGGCGAGCGCGGGGGCGGGCGCCGCGAGGCGGCCGGCGGCTCGGCAGGCCTCATACGGTCCGGCTTCGGCCAGGCGTCGTCAAAGCTCGCAGGCGGCGTCTCCGGGGCGGCAGGCTCCGCCGACGGCTCGGCATGCGGCAGCGGCGGCAAGCCCTCGCTGGTCTTCGCCTCGGCGCGCTCGCGCTCCTTGCGGGAGGTCGAGGCGAACATCAGGTTGCGCCGGCGCGGCGGTTCCGGAACCTCCGGCGGGCTCGGAGCTTCCGGCGGTGGCGGAGGCTCGGCGCGCGGACGCTCGCGCGCGGCTGCTTCGTTCTGCCAGGGCGGCGGTCCTGCGGCCGGCAATGGCGGCGCCGGCTCGATCTTCTCTGCGCCCGGCTCAGGCGCGGGGCCAGGCGTTCCAGCCATCCCGAGACCCGGCAGCACGGGCCTGACCCGAACGTCGGATGGTGCGATGGATCCAGCCAGCCGGCGGGCCATGCCTTTCAATTCCGCGACCACGACGTAGAGGCCGGCCAGTAACATTCCGGAGCAGACGCCGATGGTACCGGCGATTATGAGGGTACTGCCGAGACTGAATTCCCTGACGGTGAAGCCGAACAGGATCGCAAGGAGGCCCGCCAAAACGGCGAAAATCCCCGCGATCAACAATGCCAACGCCATCGAACTCACCCCTGGCCGCGCAGCCACACGCGACCCTCGTCACGCCACGATACCGTCATCCGGTGTTCCACGCCAACGTCGAATTATAACCTGCGTTCCTTAAGGAAAGGAAATCAGGGACTTATTCACATTCCCTTCAGCTACGGCTCGCTACTTTAGGCCGCTCTCAAGTTTGGCCGGATTTGCTGCGTCGCATCAGGAATTAGCCATAATGCCCAATTACTTGCTAATGGAACTGCGCTATAGGGATTCCGGGGAGCAGGCCCGCGCGCACCAGCAGGGCCAAGAGGGGATTCCGGGTCACCAATAGCCATGACATCCATCACGACTTCGGCGATCGACACGCCCCTGCGGCGCTCGGTTGAACGGACTTGCGACGATCTCGCCATGCTGGTGCTGGCTGCGGTCGCCGTCATTGCAGGCTTGACCTTCCGCGACTACGGGCTCGGCTGGGACGACTACACCCACGCCGAATACGCCGATCTGCTGCTGCGCATGTTCGGTTCCGGTTTCAAGGACACCGCGGCCCTCTCCTTTGCCAACCTCTACATGTATGGCGGCGGCTTCGACATGGTCGCGGCCCTCCTGCACAAGGTGATTCCGCTCGAGCTGTTCGAGACGCGCCGGCTGCTCGGCGCCGTAGTCGGCGTGATCGGACTTGCGGTGACGTGGCGGCTTGGCCGCCGTGTCGGTGGTCCCCTTGCGGGACTTGCCTCACTCTTGCTGCTCGCGCTCTGCCCGATCTTCTACGGCCACATGTTCATGAACCCGAAGGATGCGCCCTTCGCGGTGGCCATGATCATCCTGATGCTGGGCCTCGTCCGCCTTGCCGAGGAATATCCGCAGCCGTCGCCGCGCACGATCCTGATCGTCGGCCTTGGCGCCGGCCTCTCGCTCGGCACCCGCATCCTCGGCGGCCTTGCGCTGGTCTATGCCGTGATCGGCTTCATGCCGCTGTTCCTGGAGGAACTGCGCACCGAGGGCCTGCGTGAATCGGTCCGACGCTTCGCTTATGTCGTCTACGTGCTGTTGCCCGGCCTCGTGCTCGGCTACATCGTGATGGGGCTGATCTGGCCGTGGTCGATCATGGAGCCCGGCAATCCCTTCGAGGCGCTGACCTACTTCTCGCACTTCTTCGAGAAACCCTGGAAGGAGATGTTCGACGGCGCGATCGTTTCCGTGCCCGACATGCCCTGGTCCTATCTGCCGACGCTGTTCGCGCTTCAGTTGCCCGAGGTGATGCTGGTGCTGATGTTCGGCGCCGTGATCGGCACCTTCGCACTGCTGCCGCGCCGCGATGTTCCCGCCCGCCGCA
The DNA here is from genome assembly GCF_055811695.1 of Bradyrhizobium sp. MI1.3. Classification (NCBI taxonomy): domain Bacteria; kingdom Pseudomonadati; phylum Pseudomonadota; class Alphaproteobacteria; order Hyphomicrobiales; family Nitrobacteraceae; genus Bradyrhizobium; species Bradyrhizobium sp. MI1.3. The sequence continues at coordinate 7,845 of NZ_JBVVPQ010000056.1, forward strand.
AGGCCATTCTCCTGATGCTCACGCTCGCCGCGACGCTGCCGCTGGCGATCGCAATGGTGAAGCGGCCGGCGCTGTACAACGGCATCCGCCATTTCGTCTTCGTGATCCCGCCGATGGCGGTGCTCGGCGGCGTTGCCTTTGGCTGGGCCATGGAGCGCCTGCGCGCCAATCACCGCACCTGGCAGCCGGTCGTGCTCGCCACCTTCTGCTTTGGCTTGGCGCTCTCGCTCGCCGAGATGATCCGCCTGCATCCCTATCAATACACCCACTTCAACCACATCGCCGGCACCGTGCGCGGCGCCGACGACCGCTTCATGCTGGATTATTGGGGTCTGGCGCTGAAGCAGGCCTCGGACGAATTGCGCGAACAGCTGGTGGAACGCCAGGAAGTGCCGCCGCGAAACCGCAAATGGAAGGTCGCGGTGTGCGGTCCGCAGCGCCCCGCCCAGGTCGCGCTCGGCCCCGACTTCACCATCGGCTGGGATTCCAATGCCGCCGATTTCGCCATGACGCTCGGCGAGTTCTACTGCAAGGGCCTCACCGCGCCCGTGCTGGTCGAGATCAAGCGCGACGACGTGGTGTTCGCCCGCGTCTACGACATCCGCGGCAGCAGCATTTCCAGCCTGCTCTCGATCCCGGCGCCGTAATAAACTCCTCCAGACCGTAGCCCGGATGACCGCAGCGACATCCGGGGCCTATGAGGCAGCCCCGCATGTCGCTTCGCTCATGCGGGCTACGCTGGACTGCCGCGCTTTGTGTGCCTTGCTGGCAGCTCGCGGCAGGACTACGCTCCCTCCCCGCAACAACGATGTTCGGAGAGATCAACCATGTCGCCAGCGGAAGCGCGCCTGAAGGAAGTGCCGTCGAACATGACGGAGGCCGAGTGGCAGCAACGGGTCAATCTCGCCGCATGCTATCGTCTCGTCTCGCTCTACGGCTGGGACGATTTGGTCGACACCCATATCTCCGCGCGCGTGCCCGGCCCTGACCATCATTTCCTCATCAACCCCTACGGGCTGATGTTCGACGAGATCACGGCGTCGAGCCTGGTCAAGGTCGATCTGCACGGCAACCAGCTCTCCGAGAGCGAGTACAGCATCAACCCCGCCGGCTTCACCATCCACTCGGCGATCCACGAGGTGCGCGAGGACGCCATCTGCGTGCTGCATCTCCACACCCTCGACGGCACCGCGGTCTCGAGCAGCGCCGAAGGCCTGCTGCCGCTGAACCAGACCGCCCAGCTCGTCACCCACGACCTCGCCTATCACGACTACGAAGGCATCGCGCTCGACCACGACGAGCGGCCGCGGCTGCAGAAGGACCTCGGCGACCATAACCACATGCTGCTGCGCAACCACGGCACGATGACGGTCGGCCGTTCGGTGGCTTCGGCCTTCGAGCGCATGTATCACCTTGAGCGCGCCTGCTCGATGCAGGTACGTACGCGCGCGCTGGGCACGCCGGTCTATCCGGTCGACGATGTCGCGATCGACAAGAATACCGAGCTGCTCGCCAACCGCGACCGCGCCGAGTTGCGCGCCACCAACCTGGTGTGGCCGCCACTGCTGCGCAAGCTGGACCGCGAGCTGCCGGGCTACCGGTCTTGAAATTTTCGAGATTTGGTGTAGGGTAGCGTTTAACGAACCTCTACGCCTTTTGGAATGAAACGCCGCCCAATTCCGGGCGGCGTTTTTATTTGTAAGGTCTCGTAGGGTGGGCAAAGCGAAGCGTGCCCACCATTGCCGATCGCGATCCGGGACAGATGGTGGGCACGGCGCTTTGCGCCTTTGCCCACCCTACGCACTCGCAACGACGAGGATAAAGAGCGCCCTACTTCACCTCCGCCAGCGCCGCGAGGATGCGCGCCCAGGAACGGATGCCTTTCTGGAAGCTGCGGAGGTCGTACTTCTCGTTCGGCGAGTGGATGTTGTCGTCGTCGAGGCCAAAACCGACGAGCAGCGAATCCAGCCCCAGCGCGCGCTTGAAGTCGGCGACGATCGGGATCGAGGCGCCCGAGCCCATCAGCACGGTCTCCTTGCCCCATTCCTCGGTCAGCGCGGTTTTGGCCGCGGCGAGCGGCTTCATGTTCCAGTCGAGCGCAATCGCAGGCCCGGCAGAGTGATCGCCGAACTCGACCTTGCAGTCTCCCGGAATGCGCGCCGTCACGTACTCACGGAAAGCCTTGCGGATCTTCGCAGGATCCTGCCCTTGGACCAGCCGGAACGAGACCTTGGCCGACGCGTGCGACGGGATCACCGTCTTCGAGCCCTCACCGATATAACCGCCCCAGATGCCGTTGACGTCACAGGTCGGACGTGTGGAAGCCTGCTCGACCAGGAGCCTGCCCTTCTCGCCGGCCGGTATCGATAGCCCAACGGGCTTGAGGAACGTGTCCGGCGTGAAGTCGAGCTTCTTCCACTGCGCGAGAATGTCCGGCGGCGTGTCCTTTACCCCATCGTAGAAGCCCGGAATGGTGATGCGATTGTCGTCGTCGAACAGCCCGCCGAGAATTTTGGTCAGCACCCGGATCGGGTTCATCGCGCTGCCGCCGAACACGCCGGAATGCAGGTCGCGATTGGCGGCGGTGATCTTGAGCTCCTCATAGAGCAGACCGCGTAGCGAGGTCGTGATCGCCGGCGTGTTGCGGTCCCACATGCCGGTGTCGCAGACCAGCACGTAGTCCGCCCTAAACTCGTCCTTGTTGGCTTCGATGAAGGGCACGAAGTTCTTCGAGCCGACTTCTTCCTCGCCTTCGATCAGGAACGTGACGTCGATCGGCAGTGACCCCGTCACTTTCTTCCAGGCGCGGCAGGCCTCGACGAAGGTCATGACCTGGCCCTTGTCGTCCTCGGCGCCGCGCGCCACGATGATCTTGCGGCCGTCGGCATGGTCGGTGACAACAGGCTCGAATGGCGGACGGTGCCAGAGTTCGAGCGGATCGACCGGCTGCACATCATAGTGGCCGTAGAACAGCACATGCGGCCGGCCGCCCGCGACGCTCTTGCCGACGACCGCAGGATGGCCGGCGGTCGGCCTCACTTCAGTCGCAACGCCGAGGCTCGCGATGTCCCTGGCAAGATGCTCGGCCGCCGCCTTGCAATCGGCCGCGAAGGCCGGATCGGCGGAGATCGACTTGATCCGCAACAGCGAGAACAGACGCTCCAGGCTGTTGTCGAACTCCTTGTCGATGTGGTCGAGCACGGATTGAAGCTGCGCATTTGCCATTGGTCGTATTCCCTGCGTTCGAATCCCAAGACGTCGGGACTCAAAGATGTCTTCTCAAGAACTATCGGCTTTTAGCGCTGCCGCGGCGTCGGGGCCAGCCGCAACCGGCGGATGCCGGATGTGCCATGCGAGACTAGCTGCGAGGATCGCCGTGGCGACGAGGTTATTGCCCCAGGCCTGGAAGACATTGGGAAACCACGGCAGCGCCAGCAGCATGAGGATGCCGGCGGCGCCAAGGGCGAGCCAGGTTCCCAGGCGTACGTTCGCCCGCTCGTCGAAGGCGGCACGATGCATCAGCACCGTCATCGGGAAGAACAGCCACATGAAATAGTATTGTCGCGCCAGCGGCGATGCCACCGTCATCAGGCAGAACAGGATGCCGAGCTCCTCGGCGTCCGAGCGCGCCGTACGCCGCGCTCGCCCTGGCATGACCGCGACGAAGCCGAGTCCGAGCAACGCCGACAGCGCCAGCACGATCCAGTTCGCCGTCCTGTAATCGACGTCGATGACATTCATCGTGCGCGGCGGCTTGTTGGGATCCTCCTGATTGTAGTTGATTGGCCGGACCAGCCGGTGCGTGACAGCAATGAGTGACTGGTTCACCCACGACCAGTTCTGCTCGTCGCGTTGGCCAAATCCTTTTTCCGAGCTCGACCCGACCATGCCCTGATACCAGGTCTTGACCTCGGCGGCGTTGCGCTCGAAGCCGCGAATGGGAGCCGGCACGATGTAGAGAAGTATGCCGGTGAAGGCGACCGTAGCGACGGCGGCTCCCCACTTTCGCCGCCAGACCAGATAGGGCAGCACCGCAATGGGAAACACCTTGATGGCGGTGGCGAGCGCGAACATGAAGCCTGCGAGCCAGGAGCGCTGATGCTGCAAGCTCCAGAAGCCGTAGAGCATGATCGCCAGCAGGACGAGGTTCGGCTGTCCAAGATCGAACATGTCAAACACGAAGGTCACGGTCACGGCAGCTGGTAGTGCCTCCAGCCAGGGGCCAGGCGTGCGGCCCGAACCGGTCATGGCATTGGAGAGCATCCCGGTGTACCACCACGCCGCAATATTCAGGACCGACAGCACGCTGTAGAGCGCGATCTTGCCGAACCAGCTCGGGACTGCCAGCAGGATCGCCGGCAGCGGTGGGTAGATGAACTCGAAGTACTGGTGGATGTCGCCGGGATAGAGCGGCCCACCCTTCAAGACCTGCTGCCCGGCCCAGTACCACAGGCCGTAGTCCTTGGTTTTGCCGTGCCCGAAGATCTCGGGACCAAGGACATCGGCAGCCAGGATGAAGCAGCAGAGCAGGAAGAGCAGGTCGAGCGGCGCACGTAGCGACAGTCTTCGGAATGTGCCGGGTCGAACGAAAGATTCAGGTGAGGTCACGGTGTGGTCCAGTCAGGGGCCATAGCACCTAGCAGACCGACGGACGCTTGGAGAGTCCTGATCACCCGAATTTGTACCCACCGCGCACAAGCGGCGGGTTTGCGGAGGAATTGCCTCAAACGAGGCTTTCTGCCTACCTGCGCAGCAAGCCGCCGAGCGCGCCGCGGACCAGCGTGCGGCCGATCGAGCCACCAAGCTGGCCGGCGACCGACTTGCCGATATTGGCGGCCATCCCCCCGATCACCTGATTGGTGACCGATCGGGTCATGTCGCGCGCGATGACCTGACCCGTCGAGAGGCGGCCGCGCTTGACGTTGGTGCCAAAGATGGTGCCGACGATCGAGCCGATCTGGCCGAGGATGCCGCCGCCTCCGCCGCCCGCCGAAGCATCCGCAGTCGCAGCCGTGCCGGCAATGCGCTTCTGGATCATCTCGTAGGCGGACTCTGCATCGACGGCGGTGTCGTATTTGCCCTTCACCGGGCTTGCATCCATGATCGCCTTGCGCTCTTCGGACGTGATCGGTCCGATCCGGGCCGATGGCGGCCGGATCATCACCCGCTCGACCATCGCCGGCGTGCCGTTGCCTTCGAGAAAGGACACCAGCGCCTCGCCCTTGCCGAGCTCCATGATCACCTGGGCGGTGTCGAGCTTCGGGTTGGGACGGAAGGTCTGGGCCGCGGCGGCGACCGCCTTCTGGTCGCGCGGAGTGAAGGCGCGGAGCGCGTGCTGCACCCGGTTGCCCAATTGTCCGAGCACGCGGTCGGGTACGTCGACCGGGTTTTGCGTCACGAAATAGACGCCGACGCCTTTGGAGCGGATCAGGCGCACCACCTGCTCGATCTTGTCCATCAGCGCCTTAGGCGCGTCGTTGAACAACAGATGCGCCTCGTCAAAGAAGAAGACCAGCTTCGGCTTGGGCAGGTCACCGGCCTCGGGCAGCTCCTCGAACAATTCCGACAGCATCCACAGCAGGAATGTCGCGTAAAGCCGTGGGCTCTGCAGCAGCTTGTCGGCGACGAGGATGTTGACCATGCCGCGGCCGTCGCGGTCGGTCTTCATGAAATCTTTCAGCGTCAGCGCCGGTTCGCCGAAGAATTTGGTGGCGCCCTGGTTCTCCAGCACCAGAAGCTGGCGCTGGATGGTGCCGACCGTGGCCTTGGTGACGTTGCCAAAACCCTGCGCCGCCTTCTTGATCTCGGCAAGCGGACGCTCCTCGGCATCCGCCCCCTTCTTGCCGGCATCGGGCACGATGGCATCGAGCAGCGCGCGCAGATCCTTCATGTCGATCAGCGTCAGCCCGTTGTCGTCGGCGACGCGGAAGGCGACGTTGAGCACGCCTTCCTGCACGTCGTTCAGGTCGAGCATACGTGCGAGCAGCAGCGGGCCCATTTCAGTGACGGTCGCCCGCACCGGGTGGCCCTGCTCGCCGAACACGTCCCAGAACACCGTCGAGAACTGGTCGGGCTCGAACGTCAGTCCCATCTCGGTGGCGCGCTTGACGATGAAATCTTTGGCTTCGCCGACCTCCGAGATGCCCGAGAGGTCGCCCTTGATATCGGCCGCGAAGACCGGAACACCGGCGCGCGCAAATCCTTCCGCCATCACTTGCAGCGAGACCGTCTTGCCGGTTCCGGTTGCACCCGTGACGAGGCCATGGCGATTGGCGAATGCCAACGTCAGCCATGCCTGCTCGTTTCCTTTACCGACGAAGATCTTGTCGTCGGTATCACCGAGCTTGCTGTCCTGTGCGGTCATTATTCCCTGATCTCTCTGCCCTGTTTCGCATATCGAAACTCGAATGCACCAGTTTCCGTAGTTTAACGCATATCGCGCGCTGATTGAAACCATTCAACGCGCTCGGGCATGCGACATCGTCGGAAACATGCGGGTGACATCCGCCGAAAGTAGGAACGACGCATTCGCACCGCGGCATTTTTTTGCCGATTTCATCTCCGCTCTTGCATCGCTGCAACACTTCTCGCGCGTTCGAGACTGAATCGGAACGTTGGTGGCGTTCATCGCTTGTATTTCACATCACACCGGCTCAAGATCATTTTCGAAAGCAATACTCCGGCATGTGAACCGGCTGAGGGGCGGCCATATGGACGAGCTAATCGGGCGGCTGGCGACAAACGCCAGCATAGATAGTGCTGTCGCTGAAAAGACCGTCGGCATTATTCTGGGCTTCCTCCGCAACGAGGGTCCTTCCGACAGCGTCCAGGTACTCATCGACCAGATTCCAGGTGCAGAAGCGGCAATCGAGGCATCCCGCAGCGGCGGAGGACTGTCGCGGCTGATGGGCGGCGGCCTGATGGCGGTCGGCACGCGCCTGATGGGCATGGGACTCGGCATGTCCGAGATTCAGAACGTCGCCCGTGAACTTTTTCGCTTCGGCCGAGACAAAATCGGAGCGGATCAGATGGGCAAGATCATCGCGGGGACCCCGGGCCTCAGCCAGTTCGCCTGACGCCTGCGCATTTCACATCGAGTATCATGACATATCCGATCTCCGAGATTGAGGGCCTGTCGGCCTTTGCCGCCAACAAGTTGAAGGCGCACGGTATCCGCACCACCGATGCGCTGCTCGAGGCGGCCTCGACCGTAAAGGGCCGCAAGGCGCTCTCCGCCAAGACCGGCATCAGCGAGCAGTTGCTGCTGGAATGGGCCAACGTCTCCGACTACATGCGCATTCCCGGCATGGGCAGGGCCAAGGTCGGCCTGGTCCGCGCCGCCGGCGTCACCACCGTGCGCGAGCTCGCCTACCGAAATCCGGCAAGGCTCGCCCAGAGCATGCGGGACGCCAACGAGAAGAAAAAGCTGCTCCGCATCCTGCCCTCGGAGAAGTCGGTCGGCGACATCATCGCCAAAGCGAAGAAGCTGCCGCCTAAGATTTCGTATTAGGGTTGCCCCTCTCCGCATACGGAGTGGGCGCTACTCTCTCGGCATCGTTTTGCCCGATGGGCAACAATGCATCCCCCAACTCCGCCGTCATACCCCGCAAAAGCGGGGTATCCAGTACGCCGCGGCTCCTCCGTATCGCGGTGCTGTCGCTGGAATACTGGATTGCCCGCCTTCGCGGGCAATGACAGCGAGGGTGTGCGACGCCCTGCCCAACGCTGGCAACCCACGCCTTCCCGTCTTGACTCCCCCTCCCCGACCGCTAAAGCGGGCCGCATGAATGCCTCGCCCTCCCCATCCGTCCCGGCGGCCGGTTCAGTCGGGCCTGACGTGCTGCGGACGCTGCTGGAGCGGCCGATCCCGGCGGTGATGGGCGTGCTCAACGTCACCCCGGATTCATTCTCCGACGGCGGCGAATTCATCGCGCCCGAGCAGGCGCTCGCGCGGGCACGGGCGATGATCGAGGCCGGGGTCGACATCATCGATATCGGTGCCGAGTCCACCCGGCCCTACAAGGGCGCGCGGCCGGTCACGGCGGAAGACGAACTGGCGCGGCTGAGGCCGGTGCTATCGGACATCGTGGCGCTCGGCGTGCCGGTCTCGATCGACAGCATGAAGGCGGAGGTGGTGGCCTTCGCGCTCGCCCAGGGTGCGGCGATCGCCAACGACGTCTGGGGCCTGCAGCGCGATGCCGGCATGGCGCCGACGGTGGCCGCGAAGGGCGTCCCCGTCATCGTCATGCACAACCGCGACAGCGTCGATCCCGCCATCGACATCATTGCGGACATGAAGGCGTTCTTTCAGCGTTCGCTGGATATCGCGGCACAAGCCGGCATCGCCCGCGACAAGATCGTGCTCGATCCCGGCATCGGCTTCGGCAAGACGGCCGAACAGAGCATGACCGCGCTAGCGCGGCTGCGTGAATTCGACATGTTCGGCCTGCCGATCCTCGTTGGTGCCTCGCGAAAACGCTTCATCGCCTCGGTGTCGCCGTCGGAGCCGACAGAGCGGCTCGCCGGCTCGATCGCCGCGCATCTGATCGCCGCGCAGCGCGGCGCGAAAATCATCCGCACCCACGACGTCGCCGAGACCTTGCAGGCCCTGCGAGTGGCGCACGCAATCGAGAGCAAGCCATGACCGATACGATCTTCGTGAGCGGCCTGTCGATCCATGCCCGCCACGGCGTGATGGAGCACGAAACGGAAGTCGGCCAGCGCTTCGTCATCGACCTCGAGCTCTATACCGACCTGTCGGAGCCTTCCCGCAGCGACCGGCTCGCCGACACCGTGTCCTACGCCGACGTCGTGGCGACCACCACCGCGGCCTTCAAGAACACCAACTACAAGCTGCTGGAGCGCGCGGCCGGCGCGGTCGCCGACGCCATCCTGTCGCACTTTCCGCGCATCCGTGCGGTCAAGATCACCGTGCACAAGCCGCATGCGCCGATCGCCGCGATCTTCGACGACGTCGGCGTCATGCTGACGCGCTCGCGGCACCCCTGACATGGCAAGCGTCCTGATCGCGCTCGGCGGCAATGTCGGCGATGTCCGCGCGACCTTCCAGAAGGCGATCGCCCATATCTGCGGCATGGCGCAGGCGGCGTTGATCGCGCGCTCGTCGGACTATGCGACGCCGCCCTGGGGCGACGAGGACCAGGCTCCCTTCATCAACGCCTGCGTCGAGATCGAGACCGATCTCGATCCGCATGCGCTGCTGTTCGTGATGCAGAAGGTCGAGCAGAAATTCGGCCGCATGCGCGATAAGGAGCGGCGCTGGGGCCCGCGCACGCTCGATCTCGACATGATCGCGTATGACGACGTCTCGATGCAGAAACCCGATCTGACCCTGCCGCATCCGCGCCTGTTCGAGCGCGCCTTTGTGCTGGTGCCGCTGGCCGAGATCGCGCCCGACCGCGTGATCGCAGGCATTCGTGTCCATGACGGTCTCGCCAGCGTCTCGACACAAGGCATTGAGCGGCTTCCGGATACCGGTTAACCAAAAACAACCGTTTGCAGGGACGGCCGGCCGTGGCAATTTCGCCTGCGAACAACAAGATTTTCGGGAGCCCCTCGCCGCATGACCTCCGCGACTGACGACCTGCCGCTGGCGGCGGATTTTCCCAAGGCGACCGTCGAAGACTGGCGCAAGCTGGTCGATGGCGTGCTGAAGGGCGCGCCGTTCGAGAAGCTGGTCGGCAAGACCTATGACGGACTCAAGATCGAGCCGCTCTATCCGCGCGCCAAAGGTGTTGCGCCCGTCGTGGGGCGGCCGGCGGCGGCGCCCTGGCAGATCATGCAGCGGATCGACCATCCCGATGCAAGTGCGGCGAATGAGCAGGCACTGACCGATCTCGAAAATGGCGCGACAGGGCTTGCGCTGGTGTTCGCCGGCGGCAATGCCGCTCACGGTTTCGGGCTGGAACCGACCGCGGACGCAGTCGCAAAGATCTTGAAGGACATCCATCTCGATGCCGGCATCGGGCTGGAGCTCGAGATCGGTCCGCAATCGCGGATGGCGGCGATCCACGTCGCGGAATATGTGAAGAGCAATGGCATCGATCCCGCCGCCTGCGACATCCGCTTCGGCCTCGACCCGCTCGCGGCCGCCGCGGTGTGGGGCCACAGCCCCTATACCTGGGATGAGATCGTTCCGGCCGTCACCGGCGGCATCAAGGGCCTGGCCGCGCTCGGCTTCAAGGGTCCGTTCGCTTCGGCCGACGGACGCGTGATCCACGATGCCGGCGGCTCGGAGGCGCAGGAGCTCGCCTTCGTGCTCGCCTGCGGCATCGCCTATTTGCGCGCGATCGAAGGCGCCGGCGTTCCGCTGGAGCAGGCGCAGGGCATGGTCTATGCGCGGCTTGCCGCGGATGCAGATCAGTTCCTCACCATGGCAAAATTCCGCGCCTTGCGACTGCTGTGGGCGCGTATCGAGACGGCGTGCGGGCTCGCGCCAAAACCGCTGTTCATCGTCGCCGATACCGCTTGGCGCATGCTGACGCAGCGCGATCCCTATGTGAACATGCTGCGCGCGACCATGGCGACGTTTGCGGCCGGACTCGCCGGCGCCAACGCGATCACCGTGCTGCCACATACGCTGGCGCTCGGCCTGCCCGATCCGTTCGCGCGGCGCGTGGCGCGCAATACGCAAGCCGTGCTGCTGGAAGAGAGCAATCTCGCCAAGGTCAGCGATCCCGCGGCAGGCGCAGGCGGCATCGAGACGCTGACGGGCCAGCTCTGCGAGGCGGCCTGGGCGCTATTCCAGGAGAGCGAGAAAGCCGGCGGCGCCTTCGCTGCGCTTCAGCAGGGCCTGTTCCAGAGCAAGGTCGCGGCCGCGCGAAAAGCCCGCGACGCCAACATCGCAAAACGCCGCGACGTGCTGACCGGCGCCAGCGAGTTTCCGAACCTGCACGAGAACGAGACGACGGTGCTGCAGGCGACCCCGATCGCGCTGGCGCCTTATGGCGAGCAAAAATACAAGTTCGACGCGCTGCCGCCGATCCGGCTAGCGGAACCGTTCGAGGCGCTGCGGGACAAATCCGATGCGGCCTTGAAGGCGCGCGGCGCGCGGCCGAAAGTGTTCTTGGCCAATCTCGGCACGCCCGCCGATTTCACGGCTCGCGCGACCTTTGCCAAGAGCTTGTTCGAGACCGGCGGCATCCAGGCCGTCGACAGCGAGGGCTTCGCCGATCCGGCCCAGTTAGCTGCAGCCTTTAAAGCCTCCGGTGCCGGGCTCGCCTGTCTTTGTTCCAGCGACAAGGTGTATGCGGAACACGCCGAAGCCGCGGCGAAGGCCCTGCAAACCGCCGGGGCCCGACTTATCTATCTGGCAGGCCGCCCGACTGATGCCGAGGCGGCGCTGCGTGCAGCCGGCGTCACCGGCTTCGTCTTTGCCGGTGGCGATGCGCTTGCGACGCTGCAAGACACGTATCGACGGATGGAGCAGCCATGACGGAAGCAGGCAAACCCGTTCTCACCGGCGGCTGCCAATGCGGGGCAGTGCGCTTCGGAGTCATGACGGCGCCGAACAGGGTTTCGATCTGCCACTGCCGGATGTGCCAGAAGGCCAGCGGCGCGCCGTTCGCCTCTTTTGCCGACGTCAACAAGACGGACTTTGCCTGGACCAAGGGGCAGCCCTCGTTCTTCCGCTCCTCCTCGATCGCCGAGCGGGGCTTTTGCGCCGCCTGCGGCACGCCGCTGAGCTTTGGCCGCATCGACGGCGACCGCATCGAGATCATGACCGGCGCGTTCGACCGCCCCGACCACGTGGTGCCGACGCGGCAGTTCGGCACCGAGTCCCGTCTCGGCTGGGTGGTCGGGATCGCCAATCTACCAAGCCAGACCACGCAGCAGAATTACGGACCGGAGAAGATGGCGACCATCGTCAGCCATCAGCATCCGGATCATGATTAAGCGCCTATGATATGGTTGAAAGCATGAGCCGCATCCCCAATTTCGCCGACGTCGCCTTCGAGCGCGCCGCCACCGCTGCGCCATCAGGCAGCGCCGAGCCGTGGCTGACGCCCGAGGGCATTCTGGTGAAGCCCGCTTATAGCGAGGCCGATCTGGCCGGACTCGATTTCCTCGAGACCTACCCAGGCATCGCGCCTTATCTGCGCGGCCCCTACCCCACCATGTATGTCAACCAGCCCTGGACTGTGCGGCAATATGCCGGCTTCTCCACGGCGGAGGATTCCAACGCGTTCTACCGCCGCAATCTCGCTGCCGGACAGAAGGGCCTCTCGGTCGCGTTCGATCTCGCCACCCATCGCGGCTATGACAGCGACCATCCGCGTGTCGGCGGCGACGTCGGCATGGCCGGCGTTGCCATCGATTCCATCTACGACATGCGCACGCTGTTTGCGGGCATTCCGCTCGACCAGATGAGCGTGTCCATGACCATGAACGGCGCGGTGCTGCCGATCCTCGCGCTCTACGTTGCGGCCGCCGAGGAACAGGGCGTCCCGCCCGAGAAGCTTTCAGGGACCATTCAGAACGACATTCTGAAAGAGTTCATGGTGCGCAATACCTACATCTATCCGCCCGCGCCTTCGATGCGGATCATCTCGGACATCTTCGCCTACACCTCGCAGAAGATGCCGAAATACAATTCGATCTCGATCTCCGGCTATCACATGCAGGAGGCCGGGGCGACGCAGGACCTCGAGCTCGCCTATACGCTGGCCGACGGCGTCGAATATCTTCGTGCCGGCCTTGCGGCGGGCCTCGACGTCGACCGCTTCGCGCCGCGCCTGTCGTTCTTCTGGGCGATCGGGATGAACTTCTTCATGGAAGTCGCCAAGATGCGCGCCGCGCGACTGCTCTGGGCGAAGCTCTTGAGGCCCTTCAACCCGAAGGACCCGCGCTCGCTGTCACTGCGCACGCATTGCCAGACCTCCGGCTGGTCGCTGACCGCGCAGGACGTCTTCAACAACGTGATGCGCACGACGGTGGAAGCGATGGCGGCGACGCAGGGCCACACCCAGTCGCTGCACACCAACGCGCTCGACGAAGCGCTGGCGCTGCCGACCGATTTCTCCGCGCGTATTGCCCGCAATACCCAGCTCTTCCTGCAGCAGGAGAGCGGCACCACCCGCATCATCGACCCCTGGGGCGGTTCGTATTATGTCGAGCGTCTCACGCGCGACCTCGCCGCCAAGGCCTGGGGCCACATCCAGGAGGTCGAGGAGCTCGGCGGCATGGCCAAGGCGATCGAGGCCGGCGTACCGAAGCTGCGCATCGAGGAAGCCTCGGCCAAGACCCAGGCCCGCATCGATGCCGGCAAGCAGGCGGTGATCGGGGTCAACAAATACAAGCCGACCGACGAAGCTCCGATCGATATTCTCAAGGTCGACAATACCAATGTCCGCCGGCTCCAGATCGACAAGCTGACGCGGCTGAAATCCGAACGCAACCAGAAGGACGTCGAGGCCGCGCTCGCCGCGCTGACGCGCTCGGCCGGCGAAGGCAACGGCAATCTGTTGGCGCTCGCCATCGACGCTGCGCGCGCGAAGGCAACCGTCGGCGAGATTTCCGACGCGATGGAGAAGGTGTTCGGCCGGCACCGCGCCGAAATCAAATCCATCACCGGCGTCTACAAGCGGGAGGCGTCCAGCATGGGTAACCGGGTCGAGAAGGTTCAGGCGCTGATCGACGCCTTCGAGGAGGCGGAAGGCCGCCGCCCGCGCATCCTGGTCGCAAAAATAGGCCAGGACGGCCACGACCGCGGCCAGAAGGTGATCGCGTCGGCATTCGCCGATATCGGCTTCGACGTCGACATCGGGCCGCTGTTCGCGACTGCCGACGAAGCCGCGCGGCAAGCTGTCGAGAACGACGTCCACATCCTCGGCGTCTCCTCGCTTGCCGCCGCCCACCTCACCGCGGTGCCGGAATTGAAGGCCGCGCTGAAGAAGCAGGGCCGCGACGACATCATGATCATTGTCGGCGGCGTAGTGCCGCCACAGGATTACGATGCACTCTACGCGGCCGGCGCGGAAGCCATCTTCCCGCCGGGCACCGTGATCGCGGACGCGGCCGAGGAGCTGATCCGCAAGCTGAACGCCCGGCTCGGGCATAGCGAGGCGGCGGAGTAGGTCGCTATCGACCTTCGAAAGGACAGTGCGTGATATTTTCCGCGCCAGCGTTGATGCGCGCGCTAACTTTGGTCGCAGCCTGCAGCGCGTTGTTGGCTACTGCCCATGCTGCCGACCCCAAGCCCGACGCGGTCATCAATACCAAGAGCATCGAAGCCCGCGTCTTCCTCGACGACAAGGTCAAGGTCGATGCGGCGCTGGCGGCCGACTGCCTGATTGAAGGCAAGAAGTGGATCGACAAGAACGCGGCAGAAGCCGCCGCCTCGCGCAAAGAGGATCCGCAATTCTTCAGGGATGGCGGCTGGGACTTCGAGCGCAAATATGCGGTCCGCTCCGTCGTTGCCGACCGCTATGTCAGCATCCTGCGCAACGACTATATGGACACCCACGGTGCCCATCCCAATTCCGATGTGAACACGGTCCTGTGGGACAAGGCGGAGAACAAGCGCATCTCCATCCGCTCGTTCTTCGCCGAGACCGCCGACAACGGCGCGGCCATGAAGGCAATGGTGAAGGCGGTGATCGCATCGTTGAAGATCGAGAAGAAGAAGCGTGATACCAGCGAGACCGCGACCGACGAATGGTTCAAGAGCGTGGAGCCGAGCCTGCTCAAGATCGGCGCGGTGACGCTCGCGCCTTCAACCGACGCGGGCAAGAGTTCCGGCCTCACTTTCCACTACCCGCCCTACGCAGTCGGCCCTTACGCCGAGGGCGAATATGTCGCATTCGTGCCGTGGGAAACGCTGAAGCCCTATCTCAGCGCGGAAGGCACCCGCATCTTCGGTGGCGCACGGCCAAAGGGCGACGCGGACGAGCCGCAGTGATCCCGTCGTGAGCAACGCCGCGTAGCTCTCTAAGCGCTGGTCGCGTTGCCTTGCAGCCGCGCTGCAAAGCCGACTAGAATGTCGCCATTGACAAGAGCGCCTGACGTCATGGGCGCCGCTGGGAGGCATTGATGTCCAAGATTACGCGCCGCACCTTTGCGGCCTCTTCCGCTGCGGTTGCGGCATCCGCCGCATTCGGCCTCACACCCGCACTTGCACAAGCCTATCCGGCGCGGCCCGTCACCGTGATCGTGCCCTGGGGCGCGGGCGGCGGCACCGACGCGACTGCGCGCATTGTCGCAGCGCTGCTGGAGAAGGATCTCGGCCAGCCCTTCAACGTGGTCAATCGCACCGGCGGCTCCGGCGTCGTCGGCCATACCGCGATCGCGACCGCGCAGCCCGACGGCTACACCATCGGCATGCTCACGGTCGAAATCTCGATGATGCACTGGCAAGGGCTGACCGAGCTGGCGCCGAAGAGCTACACCCCGCTCGCGCTGATGAACGAAGATCCCCCGGGCATCCAGGTCTCCTCCTCCTCGCCTTACAAGACGGTGAAGGAACTCGCGGAAGCCATCAAGGCGGCCCCTCCCGGCAAGTTCAAGGCCTCCGGCACCGGCCAGGGCGGCATCTGGCATCTCGCGCTGGTCGGCTGGATGCAGGCGATGGGCCTGCCCGCCAACCAGGTCGCCTGGGTGCCGTCGAACGGCGCCGCACCCGCGATGCAGGACCTCGCCGCCGGCGGCCTCGACCTCACCACCTGCTCGGTGCCGGAAGCCCGCGCCATCATCGAGGCCGGCAAGGCCAGGAGCCTTGCCATCATGGCGCCGGCGCGCAATCCAATCTTCAAGGACGTGCCGACGCTGAAGGAGGCGATGGGCATCGACTACGCGACCGGCGCCTGGCGCGGCATCGGCGCGCCGAAGAGCCTGCCGCCGGAGATCGCAACGAAGCTCACCGCGGCGCTGCAGAAGGTTTATGACTCCGCCGAGTTCAAGGACTTCATGGGCAATCGGGGCTTCGGCACCGTGTGGGGCGATGCCGGCCAGTTCGCAAGCTTCATGGACAAGGGCGACGCCCAGATGGGCGAAGCGATGAAGGCGGCGGGTCTGAGCAAGGCGTGATTTGTCACCTCTCCCCGCTTGCGGGGGAGAGGTCGATTTGAGCGCAGCGCAAATTCGGGTGAGGACGCGGCTCCGCGAGTCCGGCTTTCACCTCCATCGTGGACGCAGCCCCTCACCCCACCCCTCTCCCCGTAAGAACGGGGCGAGGGAGAAGAAATCTCATAGGATTCTCCCATGCGCCTTCCCGACTCCGTCACGGGATCGTTTCTCGTCGTGCTCGGCACAGCAGCCGCCTATGGCGGCTGGCTGCTGCCGCCGGTGCCCGGGCAGCCGGTCGGCCCCAACGTATTTCCGCTCGTGATCGGCATTGGGCTGGCGCTGTGCGGGCTCGCGATCGTGTTCGGGATCGGCCACACCTTCGAGGACGCGGAAGAGCTGATCCCGCTCGAGGATGGCCAGCTAGCGGCTGCCCCGCCGCCGCAGGGAAAGTTGTACGGCCTGCGCGCGCTGCTGCCGCCGGCGCTGCTGCTGTTCTACGTGGTGGCGGCCGACCGGCTCGGCTTCATCATAACCGCGGCGATCATGGTCTACGTCACCTCGACCGCGTTGGGGGCGAAGTGGAAGCTGGCGCTGCCGCTCGCAGCGCTGTCGCCGTTCGCTATCCACCTGATCTTCGGCAAGCTGCTGCGCGTGCCGCTTCCCGCCGGCCTGTTGCCGACGCCTTGGTGATCCCATGCTGAAAACCCTGATTGAAGCGTTCGCACTGATCTCCACCTGGGAGGTCATCATCGCGATGTTCGCAGCCTCGGTGTACGGGCTCGTGATCGGCTCGCTGCCGGGCTTGTCGGCGACGATGGCAACCGCCTTGCTCGTCCCCGTCACCTTCTATCTCTCGCCGATCGCGGCGATCGCGACCATCGTCGCCGCGTCCTCGATGGCGATCTTCTCCGGCGACATCCCCGGGGCGCTGCTGCGCATCCCCGGCACGCCAGCGTCCGCCGCCTATGCCGACGAGGCTTACGCCATGACCCGCAAGGGACAGGCCGAGCTGGCGCTCGGGGCCGGCGTGTGGTTCTCGGCCGTCGGCGGCATCGCCGGCGTGCTGTCGCTGATGATCCTGGCGCCGCCGCTGGCCGAGATCGCGCTGTCGTTCTCGACCTTCGAGTATTTCTGGCTGGCGCTGCTCGGCCTGATGTGCGCGACGCTGGTGGCGCGCTCCTCGCCGGTGAAGGCGATCGCCGGCATGTTCCTCGGCCTGCTGGTCTCCTGCGTCGGCATCGAGAATCCCGGCGGCGTGCCGCGCTTCACCTTCGGCCTCACCGATCTGTTCGGCGGCATCGAGCCGATCCCCGCGCTGGTCGGCGTATTCGCAGTGGCCCAGGTCATGCGCGCGATGCTGACTCCCGAGCCGCCGCCACTGCCGCGGCGCAAATTCGGGAGCATCATGGCCGGCCAGTGGAAGCTGACCAAGAAATACCATTGGCAGATGACGCGCGGAAACATCGTCGGGATCATCATCGGCGTGCTGCCCGGGGCCGGCGCCGACATGGCCGCCTGGGTTTCCTATGCAATGTCGAAGCGCTTCTCCAAGGAACCGGAGAAATTCGGCACCGGCCATGTCGAAGGCCTGGTCGAGGCCGGCGCCAGCAACAATGCCAGCATCGCCTCGGGCTGGGTGCCGTCGCTGCTGTTCGGCATCCCCGGCGACACCATCGCCGCGATCGCGATCGGCGTGCTCTACATGAAGGGGCTGAACCCCGGGCCGACGCTGTTCACCGAGAAAGCGTCGAGCATGTACGCGATCTATCTGATGTTCATCATCGCGAACATCCTGATGATCCCGCTCGGCATCGCCATGATCCGGGTTGCCGCCTACATCCTGCTGGCACCGCGCTCCGCCATCATGCCGATCATCATGCTGTGCTGCGCGGTCGGCTCGTTCGCGATCGGCAACAACATGTTCGGCATCGTCACCGTCGCCGCCTTCGGCGTGATCGGCTATGTCATGGAAGCCAACGGCTATCCCGTCGCCGCGATGGTGCTCGGCATCGTCATGGGCACCATGGTCGAGCAGGCTTTTGTGACCTCGTTGATCAAGTCGGACGGCAGCATCCTGCCGTTTTTCGAGCGCCCCGTGGCCGCGATCCTCGCCGCCATGGCGATCGGGGCGCTGCTGTGGCCGGTGCTGGTCTGGGCGTGGCGCAAGGTGAAATCGGTGCGGACCGGGGTGGCGGCGACATCCCGGTGATATCGGGCGGGCGGGCCCTCGCCTGCCCCACCGAGGGCTGAGCCGACCCGCCCGATACTGGGACGGGCGGCTGCTCTGTGCTAACATCTGGTCATGACCGAGGTCGCAGATATTCCAGTCCAGACACTCATAGGGAAGCTCAGGGAGCTCGCTCCCGATCTGAGAGCTGCCGGAATCACGCACCTTTACTTGTTTGGATCGCGCGCGCGAGGCGACGCCCGCCCCGACAGCGATCTCGACGTCCTGGTCGAGACGACCTCGCGTGAGGAAGCGCCACGGTTCGATTACTTTAAGGTCCTGCACTTGATCGAAGACCATCTTGGCCTTCAGGCCCAGATATCGATGCGGGACCTGCTGAAGCCGCGCATCGCCGAACGCATCGCAGATGATCTGATCGAGGTCTTCTGAATGCCGCCGACCGTGGAAGACCGACTGCGAGATATCCTGGAAGCCATCACCGACATCGAAAGTGTCGTGAAGGGCTCCACATTTGAGCAATTCGTCTCTGAAAAAACCGCTCGCCTGGCAATCGAACGTCTTCTCGAGATCGTATGTGAGGCTTCGAGATCCATTCCAGATGACGTAAAGCGAGCCGAGCCAGGGATCGACTGGCGCAAAATGATCGATTTCGGAAATCTGCTGCGCCACGCCTACCATATGACGAAAGCCGAGATCGTTTGGGACATTATCCAAATCCATCTTCCACCGCTAAAATCCTGTGCTGAGCGACACATTCGCGGGTCGGGTCGGTAGCGGCCGGACGCGAAGACAATCATGACCAGTAGCAAATCCATCGACATCAAATCCCTCGCCCATGACCTCCGCGCCGGCAGCCGCGCGGCGCTGGCGCGGGCCATCACGCTGGTCGAGAGCCGGCGCAGCGACCATCAGGCGCTGGCGCGCGAGCTGGTGCAGATGCTCTTGCCCGATACCGGCAGGGCAGTGCGCGTCGGTATCACCGGCTCGCCCGGCGTCGGCAAATCCACCACCATCGACGCGCTCGGAACGCATCTCATCGAGCAAGGCCACAAGGTCGCGGTGCTCGCGGTCGATCCGTCCTCGGCGCGTAGCGGCGGCTCGATCCTCGGCGACAAGACGCGGATGGCCCGGCTCGCGGCCTCTGACGACGCCTTCATCCGCCCCTCGCCGTCCTCCGGCACGCTCGGCGGCGTCGCGGCCAAGACACGCGAGGCGATGCTGCTGTGCGAGGCGGCCGGCTTCGACGTCGTGCTGGTCGAGACCGTCGGCATCGGCCAGTCCGAAACCGCGGTCTGCGACATGACCGATTTCTTCCTGGCCCTGATGCTGCCGGGCGGCGGCGACGAATTGCAGGGCATCAAGAAGGGCCTGGTCGAGCTCGCCGACATGATCGCGATCAACAAGGCCGACGGCGACAATCTCAAGCGCGCCAACATCACTGCCGCCGATTATCGCGGCGCGCTGCATATCCTGACGCCGCGCTCCGAGCACTGGCATCCGCCGGTCGAGACCTATTCGGCGCTGACTGGTGACGGTATCGCGAAGATCTGGCAGAAAGTCCTCGATCACCGCAAGGCGATGATTGCATCCGGCGACTTCGCCGCACGGCGGCGCGAGCAGCAGGTGAAATGGATGTGGTCGATGCTGGAGCAGCGCATGCTGGCGCGGTTGCGCAGCGAGGCGTCGGTGCGGACCAAGGTCCGGAAGATCGAGACTGAGGTCGCCGACGGCCATCTCACGCCGGCGCTCGCCGCCGAAAAGATCCTGGAGTTGCTGCAATGAGCGACAAGCTCCGCATTCTCCTCACCGGCTTCGGCCCGTTTCCCGGCGCGCCCTACAATCCGACCCAGCCGCTGGTCGCCCGGCTGGCGCAATTGCGCCGTCCCGCACTCGACGATGCCGCGATCTCCAGCCACATCTTCCCGGTCACCTATGCCGCGGTGGACCGGCAATTGCCGGAGGTGCTTGCGAAAGAGAAGCCCGATGCGCTGCTGATGTTCGGCCTCGCCGCACGCACGCCCTATCTGCGCATCGAGAGCCGCGCGCGCAACGCCGTCACCATGCTCTGGCCCGATGCCGCCAAGACCCGCTCGAGCAAGCGCGGCATCGCCGGCAATGCGGACGCGATGATTTTCGGCCCGCACACCGCAAGGCTGCTGCGCGCCGCCCGCCTCACCGGCATCGACGCGCGCCCCTCGCGCGACGCCGGCGCCTATCTCTGCAATTACCTGAGCTGGCGCGCGATCGAAAACGTCAGGGCCGGCGGGCCAAAGCTCGCCGCGTTCATCCATATTCCCCTGCTCGCGCGCAGTGGCGCCGTGCGCCGCAAGGGCGCGCCGCGGATCACGCTCGAGGAATTGGTGGACGCCGGGGAAGCGATGCTGATGGAGATGGTGCAGTTGGCACGGAAGGGGCGCAACACACCGACTTCGTAGGGTGGGCAAAGGCGCGCTTGCGCCGTGCCCACCAACTTGTTCCGATCTGCC
Source organism: Bradyrhizobium sp. MI1.3 (assembly GCF_055811695.1). Classification (NCBI taxonomy): domain Bacteria; kingdom Pseudomonadati; phylum Pseudomonadota; class Alphaproteobacteria; order Hyphomicrobiales; family Nitrobacteraceae; genus Bradyrhizobium; species Bradyrhizobium sp. MI1.3. The sequence continues at coordinate 28,542 of NZ_JBVVPQ010000056.1, forward strand.
GCTGAATGGTGGGCACGCTTCCGCTTTGCCCACCCTACGGACCGTCTCTCCGGTAAACATTTAACCCTACCGCGAACAATCCTCACGCAACCAGCGGCCCTGCGCTACCTAACCGCTGCGGACCCCCGCGTCCGCCGGAGGACGCATCCATGGACCTCAATCGCCGCAATCTCATCGGAGCTTCGACCGCAGGCATCGCCGGCGCGCTCGCGATACCGGCCGACGCCGCGCGTGCGGCGCCGCTGACGTCGCTGCTCGGCCGCGACGCCACGCAATATGGCGTGCGACCCGGTAGCAGCGAGGATCAGACCCGCGCGCTCCAGCGTGCGATCGACGAGGCCGCGCGCGCGCAGATGCCGCTGGCGCTGCCACCCGGCATCTATCGCAGCGGACTGTTGCGGTTGCCAAATGGCGCGCAACTGATCGGCGTGCGCGGCGCGACAAAATTCGTCTTCACCGGCGGGGCATCGGCGATCCAGAGCGACGGCTCCGATGCAATCGGCCTTTCCGGCATCACCTTTGATGGCGGCGGCATTCCGCTGCCGACGCGGCGCGGGCTGATCCACGTACTCGGCGGGCGCGACGTCCGCATCACCGGTTGCGAAATCACGGGCTCCGGCGGCAGCGGCATCTGGCTCGAGCAGGTCTCCGGCGACATCTCGGGCAACATCTTTACCAACATCGCGGTGACGGCGGTGGTGTCGTTCGACGCCAGGGGACTCAGCGTCTCCCACAACACCATCACCGGCACCAACGACAACGGCATCGAGATCCTGCGCACGGCTATCGGCGATGACGGCACGCTGGTCACTGATAACCGCATCGAGGACATCAAGGCCGGCCCCGGCGGCTCCGGCCAGTACGGCAACGCCATCAACGCGTTCCGCGCCGGCAACGTCATCGTGCGCGGCAATCGCATCAAGAACTGCGATTACTCCGCCGTGCGCGGCAACTCGGCCTCGAACATCCACATCACCGGCAACAGCGTCAGCGACGTGCGCGAGGTCGCGCTGTATTCGGAGTTCGCGTTCGAGGCCGCGGTGATCGCCAATAATATTGTGGACGGCGCCGCCGTCGGCGTCTCCGTCTGCAATTTCAACGAAGGCGGCCGCATCGCCGTGGTCCAGGGCAACATCATCCGCAATCTGATCCCGAAGCGGCCGATCGGCACCGCACCGGATGACGATGCCGGCATCGGCATCTACATCGAGGCGGATTCATCGGTCATCGGCAACGTCATCGAGAATGCGCCGTCCTACGGCATCGTCGCCGGCTGGGGCAAATATCTCCGCGACGTCGCGATCACGGGCAACGTGATCCGCAAGGCGCTGGCCGGCGTCGGGGTGTCCGTCGTGCCCGGCGCAGGCACCGCGCTCGTCAACAACAACATGATCTCGGAAACCCCGCGTGGCGCCGTGGTCGGGCTCGATCACGCGCGCGCCGTGACGTCCGATCTGTCGGTGGACGGCGCCCAGCGCTTTGCGCAATTGATGGTCGGCGGGAATGCGGTGCGGCGGTAGCTGCCGTTCCTCGCCTCTGGCTTCCGAAAGCTAGAACGCGTTCCGCAGCAGCGGGTACTTGGCTTCGAGGCCGTCGAGGTTAAAGGTGAACTCAACCAAGCGCTCGGGGGCTGCGACAATTTCGGCTGCCGGCGGAGAGAACTGCGGCAGAAGCGCTGCCATCGCCGCCAGCGCCTTGGGCGCTGCGGTCGCGGCCGGCACCTTGGGTCCTGTCATTGCGACGGGCGCGGTGGGTGGCGCCATGGCAGCCGGCACCTTGAGCGGTGCCATCGGGGCAGGCGCGGCGACCAGCGCGGTCGGGGCTTCGGAGATTTCGGCGAGAACGCCCGGCTTCGGATCGAGCCTGACCGGCACGGCGGTCTCCGGGACGATGTGCACGGCCTTCGGTTGCACGGTCTGCGCCTCGCGCGGAAACATGCGGGGCATTGTCGCCGGCGACCAGCCGAATGCGGGCGACACGCTCGCGGCCGCCGTGGCGACGTCGGCGCCGGTGGCAAGCGCGCGCCAGGTCTGGACGGCGAGCTTGGCTTCCTGGATGTTTTCGAGAAATGCGATCTCGGAGTGATAGCGGCGCCAGCGTCCGGTCTCGAACATCTCGGAGAGATGCACCAGCCGCTGCTCGGCGAGAGCGCACCAGCGTGCCGCAACGTCGCGGCCAATAGCCACGTCGCGAATAGCCTCTTGGCGATGTGTCATAAATCAGCCCGTCAGGAGAAAATACGGACGCGACGCAACGCACACGAATCAATTTAGACGCGACGTGAATATTTTGTGGAAAAGTTTTGACTTGTCCAGCAACGACGATGTTTTCGTCGCGAAACTCCGTAGTCGTGCGGAGATTCAAGGCGTTTTGGAGTCAAGCTTCGCACAAGCATAGCGCGCTTGCGGCGTGCCGGCGGAGCGGTGGCGATGGGTGAACCACGATCTCCAACCGGAAGCTGATCTCGCGCAGGGCTTCGAGGAATGGGACGTCCAAAAAGAAAAGACCCGTCCGGGGGGACAACCGGACGGGTCGAGCCATATGGGCGCTTGGGGTGGATGGGCGCTCGCGCCTAATATGACTTATGGGGAGGGATAACCGCTCCCACATAATTTGGTCGTGGCAGCGGGCCGAACGTTCAATGCAGCGTTTGATTTTTCGACCTTCGCGCTGCGCGCAAAGTTGTCGCAGCCGCTATCGCGTCGCCGGCTTATCCGCCTGAGAAACCGTGGCTTTATCCTCAGTGCTCGACAACGAAGGTTGCTCTAATGCGCGGATGCCAGGCTCGTCGCGACGCTTCTCGATATCTTCACGTTTTGTTGTACCGGACGCGGCCGCGACCGGCGTCGCGCCGGCGGCGGGAACGGCCATGACCGCGGCAAACGCGTCGGCCTCGCCGTCGCCGAACAGATCATCACGGCCCGGTGAACCGAGGTCGCGCGCCGTCTTCGCCAGCGTCGTGCGCAGTGCTTCCGGCTTCAAGGCGTAGTTGCGCTCGAGCAGCAGCGCCGCGACGCCGGAGACATAGGCGGCCGAGAACGAGGTGCCCGACGTCATCTGATATTTGCCGTCAGGCGCCGGCAGGAAGATATCGACGCCGGGGGCCGCGACTGCGATGTAGTTGCCACGATTGGAGGCGGTGAACAGCCTGTCCTGCTGGTCGGTCGCGCTGACCGCGATCACGTTGGGATTGGCGGCCGGATAGAGCGGCGGCGACTTCGCGCCGGCATTGCCGGCGGCCGCGATCAGCACCAGGCCGCGCGCGGCGGTCGCGGCGATGGCCCGCTCGATCACCGCATCCTTCGGACCGGCAAAGCTCATGTTGACGATCTGCGCCCCATGCTCGGCGGCATAGTTCAGCGAGCGCAGGATGATGTAGGACGAGCTCTCGGCCCCGCCGGTGGTGCCGCCGAAGGCGCGGATGGCGATGAGGCGCGCCTCGGGCGCGCTGCCCATCAGCTTGCCATGCGCCACGATAGCGCCGGCAATGCCGGTGCCATGAATGTGCGGGCCTTCGGCGCTGCCGAGCGCATCGAAATTGTCGGCAATGGAATTGGCAAGTTCCGGATGCTGGGCGTCGATGCCGGAGTCGATCACGGCTACCGTCACATTGGCACCATGCGCCAGCGTGTGTGCCTGCGGCAGGCGGAGCTTGGCCAGCGCATATTGCGCGGGATCTCCCTCGGTCGGCACCGACGATTTCTGATCCTGGAGCAGATAGCGGAAGTTCGGCTGGACCGAGCGCACGCTACCGTCCGCCGCGAATTCACGCCGCACCGTCGCGGAGGGCCGGCCGTCGGTGATGCGGAACAGTCCGAACGTTGCCCCGATCAGCGGAAAGTTCTCGGAAGACACGCGGGTCAGCCCATGGCGACGCGCAAGCTCGTCGGCCTGGGTCAACGACAGCCCGCCGTCGATCTCGGCGACGAATTCGCCAGCGAAGGTGCGCAGATCCGCGGCGACAGGCGTGTTGTTGCCGCGCCCCTTTGCGGCGGTCTTCTTGCCCGATTTGCCCGAGCCATCGCCGCCTGCGTTCTGCTGCGCCAGGCATTCGCCGGCGGCGTCGCGATCGGGCGCGGTACAGGCGGGATAGAGGTTCGGGGAGTAGCGCGCATAAGGCAGCACCGGCGTCGGTCCCATCCGCGCCGAAATCCTGGTCGTCACGGTCGGACCCGGACCGCGGCCGACGGCCACCGCTCTGGCGGCAACACCGGGACTGACGCGTGCGGCGACGCCGGGAGAAATCGTGGGCATTCGGGAGGGGACGCTAATCGTCGGCGTGCGCATGATCGCCTGCGCCTGCGCAACCTCGACGCCGAGACAGGCGGCGAGCAAAAGCGCGGCTCCGACCGACGAAGCGCAGGCCCCGGCTCTCACTCCACTTTCGGACTTGCGCATCATCGGCTTGGAAGCGCCTTACGGCGCCGCGACGGCGAGGTTGACGAACTTCTCGCGCTGCATCTTGCCGAGCAGCGAGGCGAGTTCGTCCTGGCTCATCGCCTTGTCGAACTGGAGGCGGAACATGCCGCCCTTGGCATCGCCGATGATCGAAGCCTGGTAGCCGTCGAGCAATGCGGTGATGTCGGCGACGCGCGCCTCGGGCGTGAAGCGCACCAGCGCGCGCGCTGGCGGGACGGTCGTGCCGAGGTCGCGTGTAAGCGGAGCGCTGGTCGAGAGCGAAGCAGTCTGGAAGGTCGCAGTCTGGGTCTTCGTCAACACGGCGCCGATGATTCCGGCTTGCAGCACGAGCGCCATGGCGCCAAGGCTCGCCGACCAGGCCAGCGTGCGCGGCGACAGGCTCGCAAAGAAGGTGGCGATGCGCGCCGACAGCGGCAGCGAACCGGCCGCCCGCGCAGGTTCGGCGTCGATCGCGGCGAACAGCTTCTGCATCGCGCGCGCCGACGGAGCACCCAGGCTCTCGTTCAGATGGATGGTCTCTTCATACTCGCCGCGGATCGCGGCATATTGCTTCGCGAGCTCGGGATCGCGCGCCAGCGCCTCGTCGACGCGGCGCGCATCGCGCGGGTTCAGCGTGCCGGCGGCGTGCCACGGCAGCAGCAGTTCAATTTCACCGGGCTCTTGCTCCAGCATCTTCTTGCTCAAAGCCATCATGGCCAGCCTCGCTCAATGCCGGCTGCTTTCAGCAGTTCGGCCAATTTCTTGCGCGCATAGAACAAGCGCGTCTTCACAGTGTTCTCCGGGATGCCTACGATTTCGGCCACCTCTTCCACGGACTTCTCGTGGTAGTAGACGAGATCGACGATTTCCCGATGGTCCGGCGAGAGGCCCGTCAGACACTCCCGCAACGCTTCACTGGTATCCTTCTTCTGCACCGCCGTTTCCGGATTGTCGGACGTATCCTCAATCGCGTTCGCGGCGTCGTCGTCCAACTCAAAATCCTTCCTGCGCCGGAGCGCAGACAGGGCCTTGAATCGGGTAATGGCCAGCAGCCAGGTGGAAACGGCGGATCGGCCCTCAAACTTGCCGGCTTGACGCCAGACATCGAGAAATACCTCACTGATGAGGTCTTCCGCCGCCTGCTCGTCCCGCACGAGCCGGAGGCCGAACCGATACACCCTGACATGGTGCCGCCCGTACAGCACCTGCATGGCGAGCCGGTCGCCTTGAGCGATCCTGGCGATCAGGATCTCGTCCGAAGCCGCTTGTGTCACGCTCAAAGACCGTCTCGCAAGGTTGGTCGGGTGGATGCGGCAGACGGTTCGACGGGAGGGGTAAAATTGTTCAACCTACCGCAGTCGTACGGGAAGCTGTGTGATCTACCCCACAGACGCGAAATTTCCTGTTGCCACCCGCGGCTGGGCGCTTCGCTCAAGAACGGTAACATAGTAATGAAGCACTTTCCTGAGCAATGCCGTCCCAGCTTAGACGGCCCGACGTGCATGGAACCTTAGCAGCTTAGCACGACATATGTCTTCCGAAGCCCTGCTTTGGCTCGACCGCGTCGCACACGATGCCTAATCGCCGGCAAATTCCTGGGACGGTCGACGTCCCGCGCTGCCGCGCTGTACAGCGTGGATTCGGTTTCGAAGGATACCAAACCTAAAGGCTTGCCACGTAGATTTTTGGGCTGACATCCACGATTGGCGGGACCATGAGCACGGCTGCGACGTCCTTTCCCGAGAGGAATGCCGCTGAGGCCGCGGATCTCGCCCTGACCACCGAAGCGGCGGCACCCGAAGTCCTCGCGCGCCGGATCCGGCAGCGGCGCCAGATGTATGTCGGCCAGGTGGCGAGCTACTCGCTCGGCGCCTCCGTCCTGCTGCTCTACGCTTTTGACGGCGTGATCTCCATGGGCGTTCCGTCACTGTTCTGGCTCGGCGGCCTTCTGATCATCGGGACCTTCACCGTGCTGTCGGAAGCGGGCTTCGGCGACCGGTTCGAGGATCATTACCTCACCGTCTTCCAGATCTCGGCGCATATGACGCTGCAGCTGCTGTTCCTGCTCGCGGTGCCGACAGTCGGAGTTGCGTTCCTTGCCGTGCTGTTCCTGATCTTCGCCTTCGGCACGCTTCGTATGACCTCTAGTCAGGCGATGCTCACCTGGGGCCTTGCGACGTGCGGGCTCGCCTTGGTTTTCCTCGCCTCGGACTTGCCAATCGGACTGCCGGTGACGACCCAGCTGCAACGGGCCGCCTCGATGCTGTGCTTCGTGCTGGTGATCGGCCAGTGCGCCTTCCTCGGCCTGTTCGGCGCCACGCTGCGCAAGATCCTGTACCGGCGCAGCATCGAGCTGAAGGCCGCCTATCAGCGCATCGAGGAGCTGGCGGAGCTCGACGAGCTCACCGGCTCCTACAACCGCCGCTGCATCATGCGACTTCTCGACGCCGAGATCGAAAAATCGCGGCAGACATCGAGGCCTTGCGCGATCGCGCTGATCGACCTCGACTGGTTCAAGCGCATCAACGACGCCCACGGCCATCCCGTCGGCGACGAGGTGCTGCGCACCTTCGCGATCACAATGTTCGCCAATATCCGCCCGGCCGACTGCTTCGGCCGCTACGGCGGCGAGGAATTCTTGCTGCTGCTGCCTGGGATGGACGGCGATGCGGCGTCGCGCATGCTCGATCGCCTGCGCGGGATCGTCGCCGATCTGGACTGGAGCGCATTCTCCCCGGGCATGCGCGTGACCATTTCCGCGGGCGTCGTGACACTACGCGACAACGATACTGCCGACACGTTTCTCGTGCGCGCCGATAGCGCGCTCTATTCCGCCAAGGCACAGGGGCGCAACCGCATTGCAACCAGCTGACCAATCCATTTTCTCCCGGCGCGACAGAAGCCGCGGCCGGGCCGAACGCTCCAGGACAGGGCAATGAGATCCAAAGCCGTAAAATCATCCGAAAGTCTGCTCGAGGAATTGCAAACTGCGCTCTCGCACGGCACCGTCGCGCACCGGGTCGAGACGCTGCGCCGCGTCACCGATCTCTTCGTGGGCAACGCCTTGGACTATTCCGACGACCACGTCCGCGTGTTCGACGACGTGTTCCAATGCCTGATCGAGCAGATCGAGACGTCCGCCAGGGCGCTGCTCGCCGAACGCCTCGCATCGATCGCGGCTGCGCCGCCGAAGATCATCCGCACGCTCGCGCTCGACGAGGTGATCGAGGTTTCCGGCCCGGTGCTGTCGAAATCCGAACGGCTGGACGAGGCGACCCTGATCGAGATCGCGCGCACCAGGGGCCAGGCCCATCTCAAGGCGATCTCGCTGCGGCGGGTACTGTCGGAAGCGCTGAGCGACGTGCTGGTGACCCGCGGCGACGAGGACGTGGTGCAATCGACCGTCAACAATCCGGGCGCGCAACTGTCGGAGGGAAGTCTCGCCGACCTCGTGACCCGCGCCGAACGTGACGACGACCTCGCCAGCTCCATCGGCCTGCGGGCCGACCTGCCCCGCCATCATTATTTGAAGCTGGTCGCGAAGGCCTCCTTGGCCGTGCGCAGGAAGCTGGAGGCCGCGCATCCGGAGCTCGCGGACGACGTGTCCAGCGTGGTCCAGGAAGCGGCGCAGCGAATCCGCGCCGCCAGCATGACCAGGCAGACCGAGAGGGCGCGCGCGCTGGTGAAGTCGCTGCACGAGGACGGCCGCCTCACCGAGCTCCAGGTCGCCACCTTCGCGGAGCAAGGCAAGTTCGACGAAACCAACGCAGGGCTTGCCGCGCTTGCGGGCGTCGCAGTCGAGACCGCCGAGACCATGATGATCGAAAGCCGGGTCGAGGGCGTGATGATCCTCGCCAAGGTCGCGGCCATGCAATGGTCGAGCGTCCGCGCCATCATCGCCCTGCGCGAGAAGCTCGCAGGCGGCTCGCAGACCGACATGGTGACGCTGCGCGACGCTTACGAGGCGCTGCGCAGTTCGACCGCGCAGCAGGTGCTGCGCTTCCACCGCATGCAGCAGGGCGCGACGCCGGCGGCGTGAAGCCGGCGAGCTAGTAGCGTAGGACCTTCGCCCCCACCAGCGCGCCAATTGCCGTCACCAACGCGGTCGCGAGCGTGTACCAGGTCGCGACGAACAGCGGCGAGTCATCGGTGCAGTGCGAGGCGTACAGCGTCGCGGCAAGGCCCGCCGACACCAGGCCGGCGAGCGCGCCGGCGAGCGCGGGGTGGGACGGCGCGCCGTGGCGCAGGCCGAACAGGGCCCCCGCAAGCAGCGGCAGCGACATCGCAGGGATTGCCAACAGGCACACCCTGGAATTCTTGCCCATCAATCGCATCGTCATCGGCATGGCCGGCGCCATCATCGCCTCGCTGCCGATCGCCACCGCGAGCAGCCCGACGGGCAGCAGCAGCAGCCAGCCCCAGCCACGCAGCAAGGCTTCGGGACGCGACAGATGCAGGCTGACGATGATCGCGGGTATCGCGAGCGACAGCGTGACCGCGAACTTCATGTCGAAGAACGGGTTGTGCATCGCGCTCATCACGTCGTGACGCACACCGAGGAAGGTGGCGAAGATCAGAATCGACAGGGGCGCGGCGACCAGCAGCGCCATGGTCAGCACCGCGCCGACGCGCGGCGGGCGATGGGCGTTATCGGCCGCGAGCGTGCGAATGAGTTGATCGGTATCCATGACTAGTGGTTCCGCAGTTTGGCTGTCAGCGCCGCAAGTCCGCGATGCAGCGCCACCCGCACCGCGCCCTCGCTCATCGAATATTTCGCCGCCGTGTCCTTGATCGAGGTGCTGTCGACCGCGATCGACTGCAACACGTCGCGCTGGCGTTGCGGCAGCGTATTGAGCTGGCTGGCGACTTCGCCGGCCGAGACCGTCTCCTGCGGCGCCTCGCCCGGCAGGGTCTCGGCGAAATCGTCGATGTTGACGAAGATCCGCCTCCCCCGTCGCCGCAGCATGTCGATCAGCTTGTTGCGGCCGATCGCAAACAGCCACGGGGCGAAGGGGGCTTCGCTGTCCCAAGTGTGCCGCTTCAGATGCACCGCCAACAGAATCTCCTGCACGATATCCTCGGCCTGGTCGGGAGGCTGCCCGGCCCGCGCCAGGCCGCGCCTCGCGGCAGCGCGCAGCACAGGCGTGACCGCCTTCAACAGGCGATGATACGCTGCGTCATCGCCTGCCATGGCCGACCGCATCAGGCCGGTCCACTCGTCCTCACGTCCGCGCACGCGCGCCCTCACCATGCAATTCGGCCGTTCTTTCAGTTTGTTACGCCGGCGGCGGCACGATCACGAATTCGTGATCGTGCTTGGCCGCGCGACCGATACGGCCGTCAAAATCTGCGACGGCTCATAACACCGATCAGTCCCGTCCGCACCCGTGGCCGGCCGCGAACGCAACGGTTTGCCGCGCTTTTGCCCGGTGTGGCCCGAAGATTCCCATTTTCTGCCCCGCTGTGGTCACGCCCCAGGGTCTCTGTTCGCTCCCGGGACGGGTGGAATTGGGGAGATGTCAACATGATGAAAGCCAGCGGGCGCGCGGCCCTGATTCTCCTGGCCGGGCTTTTCGTGCTGTTTGGGGGCGTTGCACAGGCGGCGCCGAGTTCAGCCGCTAGCAGCAAGTCGGACAGCGCAGGCAAACAGGCGGACGAGGTCAAGCCGAGCAAGCAGCGGCGTCACACGTCGCGCCACCGCGACAGCACCAAGACGGCGCAGAAATCCGACGACAAGGCCGACAAGAAGGACGCCGTGGCAACGGCCGATGAGACGAAGGCCGACAATCGTGACGCGCCGGCCTCGAGCCAGATGCCGCCGGAAGTCGCCAACGCCAATGCGCAACTCGCCGCCGCCGATACGCCGACTGCGGCTGCTGCGTCCGCAATGACGGGCCGGGCCAACGACAACGTCCAGGCCGCGGCCGATAACACCGCCACCCCGAACGCCGAGAGCCAGGTCGTCGCACCCGATCAGCTCAACGACATCGATCGCGCCGTGCAACAGGACAACGCGCCGGCGCAGAAGGCGGTGATCGCCGCAACCGACGCGCAGCCGCGTCCGGCACCGGTGATGGCAAGCAGCCAGCAGAGCTCGGCCTGGGACCAGAGCTCCCTGATCGGAAAAATCTTCATCGGCGTCGGCACGCTGCTGACGCTGGCCTCCGCCGCACGCATGTTCATGGCGTGACTTTGGCTTGATTACAGCCTGATCGCCGGCCCGCGGGACCTCGTGCGGAACGCGCATCTCGCCGCGTGTTCCGGCCGTCCCTGCTCCGATGGCTTTGGCGCCTCTTGAAGCCCACCGCGCCAGCGGGCACATTGCCCGCTCAACCAAAAGCGTGGGTGGAGCATGAGCACGTTCGAACACATCATCGTCGAAAGCAATGGCGCGGTCGGCATCATCAAGCTGAATCGGCCGAAGCTGCTCAACGCACTCTCCTTCGGCGTCTTCCGCGAGATCGCCGCGGCCGTCGACGATCTCGAAGCCGATGACGCCATCGGCTGCATCGTCGTGACCGGCAGCGAGAAGGCATTTGCCGCCGGCGCCGACATCAAGGAGATGCAGCCGAAAGGCTTCATCGACATGTTCTCGGAGGATTTTGCCGCGATCGGCGGCGATCGGGTCGCGCGCTGCCGCAAGCCGACGATCGCCGCGGTCGCGGGCTATGCCCTCGGCGGCGGCTGCGAGCTCGCGATGATGTGCGACTTCATCATCGCCGCCGACACCGCCAAATTTGGTCAACCCGAAATCACGCTCGGCACCATCCCCGGCATCGGCGGTACCCAGCGCCTGACCCGTGCGATCGGCAAGTCCAAGGCGATGGACCTTTGCCTCACCGGCCGCATGATGGATGCAGCCGAAGCCGAGCGCAGCGGCCTCGTCAGCCGCATCGTTCCGGCCGACAAGCTGATGGACGAGGTGATGGGCGCGGCCGAGAAGGTTGCCGCGATGTCGCGGCCCGCGGTCGCGATGGCCAAGGAAGCGGTCAACCGCGCCTTCGAGACCACGCTCGCCGAGGGCATGAGCGTCGAGCGCAACCTGTTCCACTCGACCTTCGCGCTGGAGGACCGCTCCGAGGGCATGGCGGCGTTCATCGAGAAGCGGAAGCCGGTGAACAAGAACCGGTAAGGAGGCGCGCGGTCAGGCTGGTGTAAGGCAATGCCGTTCCCGCAGAATCCCTGTGATGTACCTGCAACAAGCACGGAATAGATGGGGGTTTCCCCCGCGGCAGTTTGCCTGCGGGACCTCGGCTGGTTAAACAGTTAAGAGAGCCGCCGTCGGCGGGGGCGGACAGCCGGGATTTGCGGATTACATGATTGGGCGTGCCGCCAGAGCTGGTCGCGTGATGACGCGGCATCGATCGGGCGTGGCTCCTGTGCTCGCGACATGGACCACGCTGGCACTCTGTTGCGCCCTGCCCTCCGCCGCACGGGCGGAAGCGCTGCCGGAGGCGCTCGCCAAGGCCTACCAGACCAATCCGCAGCTCAATGCCGAGCGCGCGCGGCAACGCGCCACTGACGAGAACGTGCCGCAGGCGCTCGCGGGCTACCGGCCACAGATCGTGGCAAGCCTCAGCGCCGGGTTGCAATCCGTGCGCAACCTGCTGCCCGACAACACCATCCAGACCGCCAATCTGAAGCCGTGGATCATCGGCGTCACCGTGACGCAGACCCTGTTCAACGGCTTCCGCACCGCCAACAACGTGCGCGCCGCCGAACTCCAGGTGCAGTCGGGCCGCGAGGCGCTGCGCAACGTCGGCCAGGGCGTGCTGCTCGACGCGGTCACCGCCTACACCAACGTGCTCGCCAACCAATCGCTGGTCGAGGCGCAGCGCTCCAACGTCGCCTTCCTGCGCGAAACGCTCTCGGTCACTCAACGGCGCCTCAACGCCGGCGACGTCACGCCGACCGACAGCGCCCAGGCCGAGGCGCGCCTCAACCGCGGGCTCTCCGATCTCAACGCCGCCGAAGTCGCGCTCGCGGTGAGCCAGGCGATATACGCACAGGTGATCGGCAATGCACCGTCGCAGCTTCGCGCTGCCGAAGTCGTCGACCGCTATCTGCCGAAGAGCCGTGAAGACGCGTTGACGATGGCGATCCGCCAGCACCCGGCAGTGATGGCCGCCGGCTTCGACGTCGATGTCGCCTCCACCAACATCCGCGTCGCCGAAGGCGCGCTGCTGCCGAGCGCCAGCGTCCAGGGCAGCGCCAGCAAGAGCCGTAACAACGACCCGACGCTCGGCACCTTCGCCGAAGATCAGGCCTCGATCGTCGCCAATGTCACCGTGCCGATCTACGACGGTGGCCAAGCCGCCGCACAGACCCGGCAGGCCAAGGAGATCACGGCGCAGAGCCGGCTCGTGCTCGACCAGGTGCGCAACCAGGCGCGCACGGCGGCGGTCAGCGCGTGGGTTGTCCATGAAGGCGCCAAGATCGCGGTCTCGGCCTCGGAGTCCGAAGTGAAGGCGGCGACCGTCGCGCTCCAGGGCGTGCAGCGCGAGGCCGCCGGCGGACAGCGCACGACGGTGGATGTGCTGAACTCGCAGGCCGATCTGATCCAGGCCAAGGCCCGCCTGATCGGCGCCAACCGCGACCGCGTGATCGCGTCCTATGCGCTGCTCAGCGCCGTCGGCCATCTCGACGTCAAGACCTTGAGCCTGAACACGCCGGACTATCTGCCCGAGGTGCACTACCAGCAGGTCCGTGACGCCTGGCACGGCCTGCGCACGCCGTCCGGGCAGTAGTTTCCGCAACGCCTTTGGGCTCTCCACCGCCCAGGCACGCCACCCTCCTTTGACATTTTGTAGCCCATGGGCTACATTTGCACCTCATGATCGAGGTGAGGCAAACCGAGCATTTTTCGGAGTGGCTGACCCGCCTCAAGGACGCCAGCGCGGTTGCCCGGATCACTGCCCGCGTTCGCCGACAGCAAGAGCGTCGGTCGCAACGTCCGGGAAATGCGCATCGACTACGGACCGGGCTATCGGATCTACTATGTGCAGCGCGGAACGCAGATTGTGATCCTGCTGTGTGGCGGGGACAAGCGCACGCAGCGACACGACATCAAGCTAGCCCAGCAACTGGCGGAGACAATGTGATGCCAAAAGCAGCGAAAACGACGGTCAAGGCGGCATCCAGGACGACGCGTTTCGACGCTGCCGACTATCTCAACACAGAAGAACGTCAGGCCGCCTATATTGCGGCCGCATTAGAGACCGGCGATCCTGATTTCGTGCGCGACGCACTCGGCCTTGTCGCTCGCGCGCGCGGGATGAGCGCGATCGCGAAGAAAGCCGGGTTGAACCGCGAGAGTCTGTACAAGGCGCTCGGAGAGACCGGAAATCCTGAGTTTGGCACGGTCATGCGCATTGTCGGAGCGTTAGGCCTGACATTGTCCGCCCAACCCGCGACAAGCGGGCGAATGTCGAAGCGCCGTCGAGCGGCGTGAGGGAGCGCGCCGCACCCGCGCAATCGGTTCGGGCAGTCTCAGGATCTGAACATGAAAAGCCGCCGCATCCATCTGATGGGAGCTTCAGGCTCCGGCGTGACGACGATCGGCCGCGCGCTCGCCGGCAGGCTTGCGCTGCCGCATCACGACAGCGATGATTATTTCTGGCTGCCGACCGCGCCGCCCTACCAGACCACGCGCCCCGCCGCCGAACGTTTGCGACTAATGCGCGAGATGTTCTTGCCGCGGCTCGATTGGGTGCTGAGCGGAACCGTGACCGGTTGGGGCGACGAGCTCGTCCCATTCTTCGATCTCGTCGTCTTTGTGACGACGCCGCGCGAGCTCCGCTTGCAGCGCCTGCGTGGCCGCGAGGCTATGCATTTCGGAGCGGATGCCGTCGCACCGGGCGGCTGGCGTCATGAGGAGGCGGAGTCGTTCGTCGATTGGGCCTCGCACTACGAAGCAAGCGATCGCGACGGCCGCAGTCTCGCAAAAGATGAGGCGTGGCTCGCGAAGCTGCCCTGCCCGGTCGTGCGCGTCGACGGCTCACGCCCGCTTGCGGACCTCGTCGAACAGCTATGCAGCGAAGCGCAGCAGCTGCCAGGCTGATGTGATACTGTCGCGACGCCACTGCCAGAATAATAAAAACAGGGGAGAGAAACCATGCTCGATCGACGCAGCGTTCTGCTTGCCTCTCTTGCCGCCGGAGTAGCCATGACCAGCAAAGTCCACGCCCGCGCGGCGCAGCCCGCGACGCCGGTTAATTTCGACGTCCCGGCGCATGCCTGCGACTGCCACACCCACATCCATGGCGATGTCGAAAAATTTCCGTTCTTCGCGGGCCGCGTCTACACGCCGGAGCCGGCGAGCCCCGAAGAAATGGCCGCGCTGCACAAGGCGCTGCATATCGAGCGCGTTGTGATCGTGACGCCGAGTGTCTACGGCACCGATAATTCCTCGACGCTGTTCGGCATGAAGGCGCGTGGCGCGGCCGCGCGCGGGGTGGCCGTGATCGACGACAAAACGACCGAGGCCCAGCTTGACACGATGCATGCAGACGGCTTTCGCGGTGTCCGCCTCAATCTCGCGACCGGCGGCGTCAATGATCCCAATGTCGGCCGGCCGCGCTTCACCGCCGCCGTCGAGCGCATGAAGGCGCGCGGCTGGCACGTGCAGCTCTACACCACGCTGCCCATGATCTCGGCGATCAAGGACCTCGTCGAGACGGCACCGGTACCCGTTGTATTCGACCATTTCGGCGGCCTTGAGGCCTCGCTTGGGCTGGAGCAACCGGGATTTGCCGACCTGGTCGCGCTGGTGAAATCCGGCAAGGCCCATGTCAAGATTTCCGGCGCCTATCGCTCCTCGAAGCTCGCGCCCGACTATCAGGACATGGCGCCCTATGCGCGCGCACTGATCGCAGCGAATGCGGACCGCGTCGTCTGGGGTACGGACTGGCCGCACCCGGATTCGAGCCGTGTCGAGGGACGCAAAGCCACCGACATCGCACCGCTCTACCAGATCGACGACGGCCGCCTGCTCAACCAGCTTCCGGTATGGGCGCCGGATGCGGATGTGCGCAAGAAGATCCTGGTCGACAACCCGGCGCAACTCTACGGATTCTGAGTCGCGACAGGCGCAATTCGGTTCAACGACCGCGACACGGTTCCATAGTGAGGCGTGGAACTGTTGTCGGCGAAGGCACAAACTCGTTGGACTCACACGAACGTGTTTGTGCTCTCGTTCGTTTCTCACCCTTCTGGTTGAGGCGGCGATTCATTTTCGGGGCTACGCACACGCACAGATTTCATTTGTTCGTGCGGGTGCATGTCTTTATCGCATTATCTTGCCGCGCTTTTTTCCGGCATTGGAATTGGTTTCACCGTCGCCGCCCCGATCGGACCGATGGGCATGCTGTGCATTCAGCGCACATTGGCATCAGGCATGGCCACGGGCCTCGCAACCGGCTTCGGCGCCGCGACCGTGCATCTCACCTACAGCGCCCTCGCGGTTTTGGGACTGGGCTCACTGGCACAGCCCTGGGTCGAGGCCAATGCCGCCGGCTTCGGCATCGTCTCGGCGCTCACGCTGCTGTGGTTCGCGATCCGGACCCATCGCGGCTCGGTCGCGCTCCAGACGACCGACGACGTCGACAACGTACGTCTGGCGCGCGCCTATCTCAGCGCCATCGCGCTTGGGTTCACGAATCCGCTGACCGTCATCCTGTTTCTGGCTGCGCTGCACGCCTTCTCCATGCAAGCCGCGGCAGCCCCGTTGATCGCCGGTGTCTTCGTCGGTTCCGCGATCTGGTGGACCGTGCTCAGCACGATCGTGGCAACGGCGCGATCACGGCTGACGCCGCGCATGCTGTCGATGAGCAGCCGGTTGGCCAGCCTGATGCTGCTGGGCCTCGGCACCATGATGCTGGTGCGGATCGCGCAGCGAATGCTGTGATTGGCAGCGTCAGCGTGCGCGGCGGGAGAAGAAGGAGATCAGCACCGGCAGCGTCACCAGGATCACGATCGGCGCGAGCATCATGCCCGTCACTACGACCACCGCGAGCGGCTTCTGCACCTGCGAGCCGATGCCTTCCGACAGCGCGGCCGGCAACAGACCGATGCCCGCGACGACGCAGGTCATCAGCACCGGCCGAAGCTGCAATTCGCCGGTGCGTATCACCGCGCTCATGCGGTCCATGCCCTCTTCGATGAGCTGGTTGAACTGCGACAGGATGATGATGCCGTCCATCACGGCGATGCCGAACAGCGCGATGAAGCCGATCGCTGCCGAGACACTGAAGGCGGTGCCGGTGATCAAGAGACCGAGCACGCCGCCGAAGATCGCCATCGGGATCACGCTCATGGCGAGCAGCGTGTCGGTCATCGAGCCGAAATTGAACCAGAGCAGGACGCCGATCAGCGCCAGCGAGATCGGCACCACGATCGACAATCGCCGGATCGCGTCCTGGAGATTGCCGAATTCGCCGACCCAATCCATGTGCGCGCCGGGCGGCAGCTGCACCTGATCGGCGATCTTCTGCTGCGCCTCTCGGATCGCACTGCCGAGGTCGCGCTCACGCACCGAGAACTTGATCGGCAGATAGCGTTCCTGCTGCTCGCGATAAATGTAGGCCGCTCCCGAGACGAGGCTGATGGTGGCGACCTCGCTCAGGGGGATCTGCGTGACGGTGCCGTTCGGTCCGGGCGCGCCGATCCGCAAATTCTGGATCGCCTCGGCGCTCCTGCGGAATTCCGGCGCAAGACGAACGATGATCGGGAAGTGGCGGTCGCTTCCGGCCTCGTAGATGTCGCCGGCGGTGTCGCCGCCGATCGCGACCTTGATGGTGGCGTTGATATCGCCCGGCGCGAGGCCGTAGCGCGCGGCCTTGGCACGGTTGATGTCGATCTGGATGGTCGGCTGCCCGAGTGAGGTGAACACCGCAAGGTCGGTGACGCCCTGCACGGTTGCCAGCACCGACTTGATCTTGTTGGCGGTGTCGGTCAGCGCCTGGAGATCGCTGCCGAACAGCTTGATCGAGTTCTCGCCCTTCACGCCGGAGACGGCTTCGGAGACGTTGTCCTGGAGATATTGCGAGAAGTTGAACTCGACGCCGGGGAAGCGATCGTCGAGCTGCTTGAGCAGCTGCGCAGTCAGCTCTTCCTTGTCGCGGGTGCCGGGCCATTGGCTCGCGGGCTTGAGCGGCGCGAAGAACTCGGCGTTGAAGAAGCCGGCGGCGTCAGTGCCGTCATCGGGGCGGCCGTGCTGCGACACCACGGATTCCACTTCAGGCCGCGCGCGGATCACCTTGCGCATCTCGTTGACGTAGGAGTTGCCTTCCTGGAGCGAGATGGTCGGCGGCAGCGTGGCGCGGATCCAGAGATTGCCCTCCTCCAGCTTCGGCAGGAATTCGAGGCCAAGCAACCGGCTGAGCGCAACCGTCATCAGCACGAGGCCGAACGCGCCACCGAGCATGATGCCGCGGTTGGCGACCGCCCAATGCAGCACCGGCATGTAGATCCGATGCAGGATCAGCATCACCCTGGTCTCGGTCTCATGGACATGCGCGGGCAGGATGATCGCGGACAGCGCCGGAGTGACGGTGAAGGTCGCAAGCAGGCCGCCGGCCAGCGCATAAGCATAGGTGCGCGCCATCGGCCCGAAGATGTTGCCCTCGACGCCGGAGAGCGTGAACAGCGGCAGGAAGGCCGCGATGATGATCGCCGCGGCGAAGAAGATCGAACGGGAGACATCGGCCGCGGCGCTGAGGATGGCGTGGCTTTTCATTCCGAACAGCGTCTCGGACGACATCTGCTCGGATTCCGACATCAGCGTCGTCTGCGTCAGGCGCCGGAAGATCGCCTCCACCATGATCACGGTGGCATCGACGATCAGGCCGAAATCGATCGCGCCGACCGACAGCAGGTTCGCCGATTCCCCACGCAGCACCAGGATGATCACCGCGAAGAACAGCGCGAACGGAATGGTGGCGCCGACGATCAGCGCACTGCGGAGATCGCCGAGGAAGATCCACTGCAGCAGCACGATCAAGAGAATGCCGACCACCATATTGTGCAGCACGGTGTGGGTGGTGAGCTCAATCAGGTCACCGCGGTCGTAGATGCGCTCGATGCGCACGCCGGGCGGCAGGATGCTGGACTCGTTGATGGTTTGAACGAGCTGGTGGACGCGCTTGATGGTTGGCGAGCTCTGCTCGCCACGGCGCATCAGGACGATGCCCTGCACGATGTCGTCGGCCTCGTCGAGGCCGGCAATGCCGAGACGTGGCTTCTGGCCGACGGTAACGGTGGCGACGTCCTTGACCAGCACCGGATTGCCGTTGGTCTGCGAGACCATGGTGTTGGCGAGGTCGTCGATCGAGCGGATCAGGCCGACGCCGCGCACCACTGCCGATTGCTGACCGATATTGACGGTGTTGCCGCCGACATTGACGTTGGAATTACCGACCGCCTGGAGCAATTGCGGCAGCGTCAGGCCGTTAGCGACCAGCTTGTTGAAGTCGACCTGGAGCTCGTAGGTCTTGCTCTTGCCGCCCCACCCGGTGACGTCGATCACGCCGGGCACGGCACGGAAGCGCCGCTGGAGGATCCAGTCCTGGATGGTCTTGAGGTCGAGCACGCTGTAGTTCGGCGGACCGACGAGACGGTAGCGGAAGATCTCGCCAATCGGGCTGAGCGGCGAGATCTGCGGCTGCACGTTGCCGGGCAGTGGAGCGAGCTGCGCCAGGCGGTTCAAGACCTGCTGCAACGCCTCGTCATAAGTGTAGGCGAAGGAGAACTGCAGTTTGACGTCGGAGAGGCCGTAGAGCGAGATGGTGCGAATGGTCGTCAGGTTCTTCAGACCCGCGACCTGGGTCTCGATCGGAATCGTGATGTAGCGCTCGATCTCCTCCGCCGACAGGCCCGGGCTCTGCGTCACGATGTCGACCATCGGCGGGGTCGGATCGGGGTAAGCCTCGATGTTGAGCTGGTTGAACGCGATCAGGCCGCCGATGAGCACGGCGACGAACATCCCGACCATCAGGAAGCGCCGGTTGACGGCAAGGGCGACGAGGCGATCCATTCAGGTCTTCAGCTTGTCTTTTTCCGGCCCGTCAATCAGCTGCCGGACGCGGCGCGGTCGATGAACAGGCTGCCTTTGGTGACCACCTGCTCGCCGGGCTTGAGATTGCTGGTGACCTCGACGAGGTTGCCATTGATGAGACCGATCTTGATCTCGCGCAACTCCACCGACTTGTCCTCGCGTGCGACCCAAAGGCGGACCTTGTCGGCTTCGTAGATCAAGGCCTGCTTCGGTACCGCCGGCGCGGCGCGGTCGCCGGACGAATAGATCGTGACGTTGGCGAACATCTCCGGCTTCAGCAGACCGTCCTTGTTGTCGATGGTGGCGCGGACCAGCAGGCGGCGGGTACTCGGATCGATCGCGGCGGCGACGTAGTTGACCTTGGCGGTCAAGGGGCGGCCCGGCAGCGCCATCACGTTGACGCTGATGTCCTGCCCGACGCACACGGCAGCCGCATCGCTCTCGCGCACGAAGGCGGTGAGCCAGACCGAGGAGAGGTCGCCGACCACGAAGACCGGATCGCTGGCGCCCGAATTAACGTACTGGCCGGGGCCGATCTTACGCTGCACGACCGTGCCCGCGATCGGCGAATAGATCGTGACCTCCGGATTGATGACGCCCTTGTCCTGGAACGCCTTGATGGTCTCATCGGTGAAGCCGAGGATCCGCAGCTTGTTGCGCGCGGCTTCCAGCGCGGTCGCCGAGGAGCGCATGTCGTTCTGCGCCTGAACCTGGGTCGCTTCCGCCTGCTGATAATCCTTCAGGGGGATGGCATGGCCCTCGTAGAGGTCCTTGGCGCGCTTGAACTGGATGTCGGCAAGATCGATCGCCGACTTCGCCTTGTTCTGCGAGCTCATCGCCGCAATGAAATCGTTCTGGGCCTGCACGGTGTCGGCGGCCTCGATTGTGAACAGCGGCTGACCTTGCTTCAGCACCTCGCCGGGCTTGGCGAGCAGCTTGGTCACCCGGCCCGCATAAGGCGAGAATACCGGCGTCGAACGGTCCTCGTCGACTGCGACCTTGCCCTCGGTGACATACTCGGCGCGGAAGGTCTTGGCCTTGACCGGCTCGATCGTCAGCGTCGCCCATTCCGACGGCGTCGGCGTGAAGTTCTGCGCATTCCTGCGCGACTGGCTGGAGATCTCGGAGTGGCTCTTCTCCTTGGCTCCCGCATAGAGGAAGCCGTAGGCCCCGGCACCGGCAAGAGCTAGTAAAACTACGGATGTAATCACCCGTTGTTTTGTAAGCACCTGCAATCGCTTGGTATTTTCAACTACCATGGGGCCCGGTCGTGTCTGCGATGATACCGGCGGATGCCCGCTTCATCGGTCGCGCTAATAGTGCCGAATTGTGATTTCAAACAACCTAAAAAACGCCGGGCGCCTTTCGGTTTGCGTTAAAAATTTGCGACACGTCAGCTTCACGTCAGCTTGTCACCGGCCACTCTGCCGGATGACTGCCGAGCGGCATCGCCGGACGGCTCCATTGCGCCGGCGTCTTCGAAAGCAGCGCTGAATGGCGCACCGCCTTCAACGTGCCGAAGCCAGATGGCATGCTCTCGATGAATGCAGCATGTACGGCCTCGCCCGTAATATCCGGGGTGTTCAGGCCATTTTCGAGCCGTCCGAGATTCCACAGCCAGCGCCCGGTCTGCGCCAGCGACACGCGCACGTGCCAGCTGCCGCCTTCGCGGACCTGGCGGGCCTTGGCCATCATCGCGCCGAACGCCATCAGATAGCCGGTGGCGTGGTCGAGCATCTGCGCCGGCAATTCCTTCGGTCCATCGATGCCGGCAGCCTGTCCCTCGGCATGGTTGAAGCCGGTCGTAGTCTGCACCAACGAATCGAAGCCGCGCCGTTCCGCCCAGGGGCCGGCATGGCCATAGGCCGACAGCGTCACGTAGACGATGCCGGGGTTGATTGTCGCCGCGTCCTCCGGCGTAAAGCCGAGAGCAGCAAGCGCGCGCGGGCGATAGCCTTGTGAGAAGATGTCGGCGTCTCTCAAGAGCTCGCGCAACCGCGCACGTCCGGCCTCGCTCTTCAGCTCGATGAAGGTGGTGAGCTTGCCGCGGCTGGTGTCGATGGTCAGCCACGGAATGGCCGGCAGTTCGGGGCCTGACACGAGCAGCACATCCGCGCCGTGCGCGGCGAGCGTGCGGCCGGCAACGGGGCCCGCGATGACGCGCGAAAGATCGAGCACGCGCAGGCCGGAGAGCGGGCGATCGCCTTTTGACAGTCGTTGCGGCCACGGCTTCGGCGGGGCCTCGCCGATCTTCTCGATCGAGACCAGCGGCAATTCGGCGAGCGCGCGGGCCTGCGGCAGCGCCGACCATTCGTCGTAGGAGCGCATCAAGGCAACGACGCCGCCCGCAGCGTAAGCCGCAGTCTCGAAATCCTCGCCCTTCCATTGCATCAATGCGGCCTGCACCTTCTCGCGCTCGGGTTCGCAGCCGAGGACCTTGCAGACGGCGTCACGATGATGCGGGAAATTGGTGTGGCAGCGGACGAACCGGTTGTCTCCGGTTCTGTAGACGCCGGCGATGGCGTCCCAGGCGGGCGGCGGCGGCTTGTCGTCGACGCGCAAATAGCGCTCGGAGCGGCATTCGGCGACGGCATGGCGCAGGTCGACGCTAACGTCCTGCGCCTCGCCGCTGCGCAATCTCCAGATTTCGGCGGCAGCAAGGCCGGCGGCTGCGATCGTCGTTTGGCCGGCAATTGCGACGCGAAACGAGGACGGGATTTGCGGCTCCTCGCCCGTCAGCCGCACGCGCGCGAGCGCGGCGGCGTCACCGCCGGCGGAGGTCCAGATGCCACTGAGAATCTCTGTGGGGCTTTGCATGACCCTTCTCTCCCCTTAGTTTGCGATCATCGCATTAGCACACAAGGACATGCAATGGCCGCCATCGATCCCCTCACCGCAGGCGCCGTGTTCATCGCAACGGCAGCCACCGACGCGGTCTATGTCATGTTCACCTCGGCGGTGATCGCGCGCAAGCGCGTGCCCGCGGCGAACTGGAGCGCGGTCTGGTACATGCTCTCCTCCTACGCCGTGATCAGCTACACCGAAAATGCGTTCTATGTGGCTTTCGCGGCGATCGGCTCCTGGGCCGGCGCCTACGTCTCACTGACATTCCTGCACCGCCCGCCCGGCGGCCCACCGGTGGGCGCGGCACCGGAGTGAGGGTGATCGATTTGAACGACGCAATCAAACGCACGCAGGATGTCGTCCTGGCGAAAGCCAGGACCCATTACCACAAACCCTCGTTGCTGTGCGATGTTGTGGCCAACGCGCATTTC
>NZ_JBVVPQ010000057.1:0-49822 GCF_055811695.1 Bradyrhizobium sp. MI1.3
GGGGGGGCTCCGCCATTACCAACCCCTGCGCTTTGCCGCCCCATCTAAAAAAACCCCACGGTCCCCGGGGGGTGTTTTTTTTTTTTCTTGGGTGGCCCCCCAATCCACGGCGGTTGCGACAAGCATTCCCAAAACGGCCTGACGCCATGCATGGCGCGATTGCTTCCCGGCTTGCTCTCGCCGCAAGCACAGGGCTAACGTCGCGCACTTTCAATTGCTGGACTTGAGTTGATGACACGTATCGCCGTCGGCGGCTTCCTGCACGAGACCAACACCTTCGCTCCGACGAAGGCGACCTTCGCGGACTTCCAGCACGGCGGCGGCTGGCCGGCAATGACGCAAGGTCCCGACGTGCTGAAGGTGATGCGCCGAATCAATGTCGGCCTCGCCGGTTTCGTCGACAGCGCCGAGGCCCACGGCTGGGAACTCGTTCCGACGATTGCCTGCGGCGCGAGCCCCTCGGCGCATGTCACCAGGGACGCCTTCGAGCGCATCGTGAAGGTCATGGTCGACGGAATTGCAGCCGCCGGCCCGATCGACGCCGTCTATCTCGATCTGCACGGCGCGATGGTCACGGAACATCTCGACGACGGCGAAGGCGAGATCCTGGCGCGCGTGCGCCGCGTCATCGGCAAGGACATTCCGCTGGTCACCAGCCTGGATCTCCACGCCAACGTCACCCCCGAGATGATGGAGCATGCGGACGCGCTGATCGCCTACCGCACCTATCCCCATGTCGACATGGCCGAGACCGGCCGCGCCTGCGCGCAACATCTCGCATTGCTGCTGAAGACAAAGCAGCGTTTCGCAAAAGCCTTCCGGCAATTGCCGTTCCTGATCCCGATCAGCTGGCAGTGCACCAACGACCAGCCCACCAAGGGCATCTACGAAAAGCTTGCCGCGCTGGAGAGCGATGCGGTTCCGACATTGTCCTTCGCACCCGGCTTCCCCGCCGCCGATTTCCGCGATTGCGGGCCGAGCGTGTTCGCCTTTGGCAAGACGCAAGCCGATGCCGATCGCGCGGCGGATGCGATCGTGAAGCTGATCGAAAGCCACGAGGACGATTTCGACGGCAAGATCTGGTCACCCGATGACGGCGTGCGCCACGCGATGGAACTCTCGAAGGGCGCGAGCAAGCCGATCATCATCGCCGACACCCAGGACAATCCCGGCGCCGGCGGCGATTCCGACACCACCGGAATGCTACGAGCGCTGGTCCGCAACAAGGCCAGCGCCGCGACCGGTGCGATCTACGATCCGGAATCGGCCAAGGCCGCGCATGCAGCCGGCGTCGGCGCCACCGTGACGCTGTCGCTCGGCGGCAAGTCCGGCATTCCCGGCGATGAGCCCTATCGTGAGACCTTCGTCGTTGAAAAGCTCTCCGATGGCCGCTTCATCGCGCCCGGGCCCTACTATGGCGGCCGCGAGATGGAGATGGGCGCGTCCGCCTGCCTTCGCATCGGCGACGTCCGAATCGTCGTCTCCTCGCACAAGGCGCAGCTCGCCGATCAGGCCATGTACCGCTATGTCGGCATCGAGCCGACCGAAGAGAAGATTTTGGTCAACAAGAGCTCGGTGCACTTCCGCGCGGATTTCGAGCCGATCGCGGAAAAGCTGATGATCTGCGCTGCCCCCGGCGCGATGCCGGCCGACACAGCCACGCTGCCATGGACACGCCTGCGGCCGGGCATCCGCATCAAGCCGAACGGCCCGGTTTTCACTCCCTCCTCACGCTAACTGGACAGAACACATGCCCACGATTGACCGCATCGACGGCTATGCCGACGAACTCACCGCTATCAGGCGCGACCTCCACGCCCATCCGGAAATCGGCTTCGAGGAAGTGCGCACCTCCGGCATCGTCGCCGACAAGCTGAAGAGCTGGGGCATCGAGGTGCATCGCGGTCTCGGCGGCACCGGCGTGATCGGAATCATCAAGGGCAAGGGGTCGAGCGGCAAGCGCATCGGGCTTCGCGCCGACATGGACGCGCTGCCAATGGAGGAGAACACCAATCTGAAATGGAGTTCGAAAATCCCGGGCCGCTTCCACGGCTGTGGCCATGACGGCCACACCACCATGCTGCTCGGCACCGCGCGCTACCTCGCCGAGACCAAGAACTTCGACGGTACCGTACACCTGATCTTCCAGCCGGCCGAGGAAGGCCTCGGCGGCGCCCGCGCGATGATCAAGGACGGGCTGTTCGAGAAGTTTCCCTGCGACGAGCTCTACGGCCTGCACAATGCGCCGGACCTCAACCACGGCGAGATCGCGATCCTTCCCGGCCCTGCGATGGCCAGCGCCGACTTCTTCGACCTCCGCATCACCGGCTACGGCGCGCACGGCGCGATGCCCGAACGCTCCAAGGACGCTGTGATCATCGCGACCACGCTGGCGCAGGCGATCCAGACCATCGTCAGCCGCAACGTCGAGCCGCTGCAGGCCGCAGTCGTCTCGATCACGCAGATCCACGCCGGCTCGGCGTACAACGTCATCCCCGGCGAAGCGCATCTTTGCGGCACCATCCGCACTTTCTCGAAAGAAGTCCGCACCCTGATCAGCGAACGCATTCGCACGATCTGCGCCGGCATCGCGAGCGCCTATCAGTGCGTGATCGACGTCGACGTCCGCGACACCTTCGATGTGCTGGTCAACCAGGTCGAGCAGTCCAAGGTGGTCGAAGACGTCGCGCGCACCATCGTCGACCCCGCCAACGTGATCACCCGCGCCCAGCCGAAGATGGGCAGCGAGGATTTTGCCGACATGCTGCAAACCATTCCCGGCGCCTATTTCTGGGTCGGCCACGACGGCTCGGTGCCCGTGCACAATCCCGGCTTCGTGCTCGACGACAAGATCCTGCCGATCGGTGCCAGCATGTTCGCCCGGATCATCGAGACCCGGATGCCGGTGGGTGCCCATGCATAAAAAGAGCGTCGAAGAGGACGTCACCTCGCTGCACGATCTCTCCGCGGTCGATCTAATCGCGGGCTATCGCGCCAAGCAGTTCTCGCCGAGCGAGGTGCTGGAAGACGTGCTCGCGCACGTCGCAGCTTGGGAGCCGCACCTCAAGGCGCTCTATGCATTCGATCCCGACGGCGCGCGCGAGGCCGCGAAGGCCTCGACCGCACGCTGGACCGGGGGCGAGCCGTCCGGAGCGCTCGACGGCGTGCCGGTGACGGTGAAGGACAACATCGCGACCAAAGGCGTGCCGGTGCCGCTGGGCGCGGCCAGCGTCAAGCTGGTGCCGGCCGAGAAGGACGCACCACCCGCCGCGCGGCTGCGCGAGGCCGGTGCGATCATCTTCGCCAAGACCACCATGCCCGATTACGGCATGCTGTCCTCGGGGCTGTCCTCTTTCCATGCGCTCGCGCGTAATCCCTGGGACCTCTCCAAAAATCCCGGCGGCTCCAGCGCCGGCGCGGGCGCCGCGGCCGCGGCCGGCTATGGCCCGCTGCATCTCGGGACTGATATCGGCGGCTCGGTCCGCCTGCCCGCGGGCTGGTGCGGCCTCGTCGGATTGAAGCCGAGCTTTGGACGCGTGCCGATCGATCCCGCCTATGTCGGCCGCGTCGCCGGTCCTATGACCCGCACCGTCGACGATTGCGCGCTGATGATGAGCGCGATCGCAAAACCCGACCGGCGCGACGGCACGAGCCTGCCCGCGGAGCCCCTCAACTGGAAGGGGCTGGAGAAATCCCCGCGCAAACTCCGCATCGGACTGATGCTCGATCCCGGCGTTGGCCTGGCGCTGGAGAAACCGGTGCGCGAGGTCGCTGTGAAGGCGGCGAAAGCGTTCGAATCCGCAGCCGCCGTCGTCACCGAAGTCGACGGCATCCTCACGCGCGAGATGCTCGACGGCCTCGACAATTTCTGGCGCGCGCGGATGTGGGATGATCTGTCGAAGCTGACGCCCGCCGAACAGGCAAAGGTGCTGCCCTACATTTTCAAGTGGGGCGAGTCCGGCGCGAAGCTCTCGGGTGTCGACGTTATCCGTGGCTTCAACCAGACTATGGCAATCCGCGCCGCGGCATCGAAGCTGTTCTGCGAACTCGACTATGTGATCTCGCCGACCGCGCCGAACGTGAACTATCCGGCGGAGTGGGCCTCGCCGACCAACGATCCCATGAAGCCTTTCGAGCATATCGCCTATACCGTTCCGTGGAATATGTCGGAAAATCCGGCGATCTCCATCAACGGCGGCTTCGACGCCAAGGGTTTTCCCATCGGCGTGCAGATCGTCGGCCGCCGCTTCGACGATATCGGCGTGCTCGGCATGGCCAAGGCGTTCGAGAGCCTGCGCGGCCCGCAGAAGCCCTGGCCCAGCCCGCCGGCGAAGTAGAGCTTGGCCACCACACGCCCAGTCCGCGCAAAACGGACGCTGGCAGCCATGCATGACGTCTCTTCGAGACAGAATTCAGGACAGGGAAGGAAACCACCATGGCGTATGAGACGATTAAATACGAAATCGCCGAGCAGATCCTCACCATCACGCTGAACCGGCCCGACAAGCTCAACGCCTTCAACGCGCAGATGCAAGGAGAGCTGATCGACGCGTTCGACGCCGCCGACAAGGACGACGACGTCCGCGCCATCATCGTCACAGGCGCCGGCCGCGGTTTTTGCGCGGGCGCAGACCTTTCGTCTGGTGCCGACACCTTTGATCGCGACGCACGGCGCGGGCCGGTGAAGCGCTTCGCCGACGGAAAGGTCGACTACAGTGATTCCCAGGTGCGCGACGGCGGTGGCCAGGTGACGCTGCGCATCTTCAAGTGCCTGAAGCCGGTGATTGCCGCGGTGAACGGACCCGCGGTCGGCATCGGCGTCACCATGCAGCTCGCTATGGACATCCGCATCGCGTCCGATGCCGCGCGGTTCGGCTTCGTGTTCTCCCAGCGCGGCATCGTGCCGGAAGCTGCCTCGAGCTGGTTCCTGCCGCGCATCGTCGGCATCTCGCAGGCGCTGGAATGGTGCTATTCGGGCCGCGTCTTCCCGGCGCAGGAAGCCCTCGCCGGTCGCCTCGTCAGCAAGGTCGTAGCCCCTGATGATCTGCTGCCGACCGCCCGCGCGCTCGCCAAGGAATTCGCGGCGAAGACGGCGCCCGTGTCAGTGGCGCTGATCCGCCAGATGATGTGGCGCATGATGGGCGCCGACGATCCGATGGAGGCCCACAAGGTCGACAGCCGTGGCATCTACGCCCGCGGCCGCTCGGACGATGTGAAGGAAGGCGTGGTGTCGTTCCTGGAAAAGCGCCCTGCGCAGTTCAAGAACAAGGTATCGAGCGACATGCCGGATTATTTCCCGTGGTGGACAGAGCGGGAATACAAGTAGGGCATCGTAGGGTGGGCAAAGCGAAGCGTGCCCACCATTCTTGTCACGGTTGCCGATAAATGGTGGGCACGGCGCTCACGCGCCTTTGCCCACCCTACGGCACTGTCACTCCATCACCAACGCCACGCGCCCGATCGCCTTGCGGTCGATCAGCAACCGCATCGCCTTCGCAACCTCCTCCAGCGGCAGGCGGTGCGAGACGTTGGGCCGCAGCTTGCCCTCCTCGGCCCATTGGAGCAGCGCCTTCAGCCTGACCTCACCGAGCGCGGGATTTTTGCGTACCGCTTCGCCCGCTCGCACGCCGAGCACGCTGGCGCCTTTGATCAGCAAGAGATTGGTTTTCGCCGAGCCGATGCCGCCGGTGAAGCCGATCACCAGCAGCCGTGCGCCCCAGGCGATGCAACGCATCGAATTCTCGAACACTTCGCCGCCGACGGGATCGAACACGACGTCGGCACCGCGACCGTCGGTGATACGTTTGACGGCATCACGAAACGGCTCGCGGTCGTAGCGCACGAGATGATCGGCGCCCCGCGCCCTGGCAATCGCGAGCTTTTCGTCGCTGGAGGCCGTCGCAATCACGGTCGCGCCCAGCATCTTCCCGATCTCGACGGCAGCAAGGCCCACGCCCCCGCCGGCGCCATGCACCAGCAGCACCTCGCCCGGCTCGACCCGGCCGCGATCGATCAGCGCGTGATAGGCGGTGCCGTGCCCGGCGAGATAAGTCGCGGCCTCCGCATAGTCGAACGTCGATGGCATCGACGTGAGCTGCGACGGCGTCGCCACGGCTTCATCCGTGAAGGCGCCGTGCCGCATCTTGACGATGACCTTGTCGCCGACGGCGACGCCGCTCGCCTCTGCGCCGACCTCGGTCACGTCGCCGGCCGCCTCCATTCCCGGCGTAAACGGCAGCTCCGGCTTGAGCTGGTACTCGCCGGCCGCCATCAGCACGTCTGGAAAATTCAACCCAGCCGCACGGATCGCGACGCGCACTTCGCCCGGCTTCAGGGCGCGCGACGGAAACTTTTCGATCTGCAATTTTTCGGGCGCGCCGAGCGCGCGGCAGACGACAGCCCGCACCATCAGGCCGCGCTCGCCTTGCCGCGCAGCAGCGCCTCGCGGATCAAGGGCAGGCGGTCATTGCCGAAATACATGTCGGTCTTGCCGACGAAGATCGTCGGCGAGCCAAAGCCGCCGCGGGCGACGACTTCTTCGGTGTTGGCCTTGAGCTGATCCTTGATTCCCTGCCCGGAAATGCCCGCGAAGAATTTCTGCTCATCGACGCCGACCTTCCTGCAGATCTCGGCGAGCACTGCGTCCTGCGAGATGTCCTTGTCCTCGCCCCAATAGGTCTCGAACACCGCCGTGGCGAAAGGCACCGTTTCCTGCCCGAGCCAGATGCAGCCGCGCATCGCTTTGACGCTGTTGACCGGAAACACCGTCGGCGGCATCTTGATCGCGAGACCGGCCGAGCGCGACCAGTCGGCAAGGTCCTTTTTCATGTAGCGCGCCTTCAGCGGCACCGGTGTCTCACGTTGCGCATAGACACTTGGGTTGACCGTATTGAAGATGCCGCCCACCAGGATCGGCCGCCAGATGATCTCCGCGCCAACCTCCCTGGCCAGCGGCTGGATGTTGTGGAAGGCGAGATAGGTCCAGGGGCTGGAACAGTCGAAGAAGAATTCGATCATGGCGTTTCCGGTCCGACGCCGCCGGTTTCAAGGCGACTTTTGTTGTTCTGTACCTCGACGTTAAGACATGGCAGGAAGGGGCGCAATCACAACTCGCCGAGAGGGCCGCCATGCTGTTTCCAACCACGATCGCCGGCTCCTTGCCGAAGCCGGAATGGCTCGCCGAACCCAACATGCTCTGGGCGCCCTGGAAGTCGCAAGGCGACGAGCTCGTCCGCGCCAAGCGCGATGCGACGATGCTTGCCGTCAAGGTCCAGGAGGATGCCGGGATCGACATCGTCACCGAGGGCGAGCAGGCCCGGCAACATTTCGTCCACGGTTTCCTGGAGAAGATCGAGGGCATCGATTTCGCCCACAAGGTCGAGATGGGCATCCGCAAGGATCGCTACAAGGCGATGGTGCCTCAGGTCGTGGCCCCACTCCGGCTCAAAGGACGCGTCCACGCCGACGAAGCGCGCGTCGCCCGCACGCACACCAAGAAGAAGCTGAAATTCACCCTGCCCGGCCCGATGACCATCATCGACACCATTGCCGATCGCTACTATGGCGATCGCGTCAAGATGGCCTTTGCGTTCGCCGAACTCCTGAACGAGGAAGCCAAGGCGCTCCGGGCCGACGGCGTCGATCTCGTGCAATTCGACGAGCCCGCCTTCAACGTCTACATGGACGAGGTCAACGATTGGGGCATCAAGGCGCTGGAGCACGCCGCGCAGGGCCTGACCTGCGCCACCGCCGTGCACATCTGCTACGGCTACGGCATCAAGGCCAACACCGACTGGAAGGAAACGCTCGGCGCGCAATGGCGGCAGTACGAGCAGATCTTTCCCGCGATCGACGCCAGCCCGATCCAGCAGGTCGCGATCGAATGCCGCAACTCGAAGGTGCCGCTCGACCTGCTTGCCCTGCTCAAGACCAAGATCGTGCAGGCCGGCGTGATCGACGTCGCCAGCGACACGGTGGAGACGGCCGATGACGTCGTGCAGGTGATCGACGCGGTGTCGAAATTCGTGCCCAAGAGCAACATCATCGCCACCACCAATTGCGGCATGGCGCCGATGCGGCGCGAGATCGCCGAAGCCAAGCTGATGGCGCTTGGGGCCGGTGCTGCGCTGGCACGCGAGAAGCTGGGTTAAGGCGGTGGTCCGATCCGCTTTCGTTGTTGCGACGCTTGCGGCGATCGCACTGCCGGCGCGCGGTGAGGATCGCTCGGTGCTCCTCACCTGCAAGGCGATGGTGGAGCGAGCATCGAGGGAGGCGAACGCCGCCAACGAAGTCGAACTGATCCGGTGCCGTCAAGTGATCCGCGAATGGGCGCTGCGCGATGCGCGCACGACAGTGGATGAAGACGGCAATCCGCTGCGCTAGCGGCGCGCGGTCGGATGCAGCACAGGCTGATATCCGGAGTTGATCGCGCGGAGTGTGGAAGGCGGCGTCAACAGCATCGGATGATCGAGGGCGCTCGGATACGCGGCGTAGCCCGCGAATGACCACAGCAGCGCTTTGCCCTGCGCGACGAGGAAGCAGTCATCCCCCTGCTGCACCATCGCGCCGTCCGGTAATTCCGCGAGCGGCCTCGGCAGCGCATGCAGCCGTTTCTTGCCGCGCTCGAGTCGTTCCCGATGCAGTACGGCATCCATCGCCTTGGCGCTGATGCCGCTTGCATCATTCCCTGCTTCCCATGCATTGCGAAAGCGCTTCGCATCGTCACGGCGGCAGAAGAAGCAGGGACGGTGGCCTGCGGCAAAGGCGGTGGCCTCGTCCAGGAAGAACAGTTCGGTCCAACTCCGCCGCGCCATCACCGGCCGCCGCCAGCCGCGGAATTCACATAGGCAGGTGATCCAGGCCGGCGACGACCAGCGCTTTTTCAGCAGCGTCTTGGTCGCGGGATCATGGATGATGCCGCGGTTACCGGTGAATAGGCCGCGATGTGGTGTCGCGATGATCTCGCCGGTCGGCGTGACGCGGTTTTGCAGGGGCATGGTCGCTTCTGCCCGTCATTGCGAGGAGCGAAGCGACGAAGCAATCCAGACTATTTCCGCGGACACATTTCTGGATTGCTTCGCTGCGCTCGCAATGACGGTGATACTCACGCCGCCCCGTCGCGAAGCGGCGGGTGGTACGACAGCGCGGTGTCCCAGGGGAAGAATATCCATGTGTCCTGCGAGACTTCGGTGATGAAGGTATCGACCAGCGGACGTCCCTTCGGCTTGGCGTAGACGGTGGCGAAATGCGCATCGGGGAGCATCGCGCGCACCAGCTTGCCGGTCTTGCCGGTATCGACGAGGTCGTCGACGATCAGGAGCCCCTTGCCGGTGCCGCCGCCGAGCTTCATCACGTCTTCGGAGATGCCCTTCAGCACTTTGAGGTCGCCCTGTTTGTCGTGGTCGTAGCTGGCGATGCAGACCGTATCGATCACGCGCACGCCGAGCTCGCGGGCCACGATCGCAGCTGGCACAAGCCCGCCCCGGGTGATCGCGATCACCGCATGAAACGGACCAACCTCGTTGAGCCGCCAGGTCAGCGCCCGGCAATCCCGGTGGAACTGGTCCCACGAGACCGGAAAGGGGCGGCCCGCCCGTTCTTGCGGACTTAGTTCCGGTGCTTCAGCAGCCATTGTCGTCTCCTTCGTCTGCCGGCAGCTTGGTTGTTAGCGGCTGATATTCAATCCCGCCAGCATTGCCTTCACCGCGGCCATCGCCGCCGCCAACTTGTCCGCATCGCGCGAGCGCACCACCAGATTGGTGTTGGGCTTCTGCTCTTCATCCGTGAAGGGATAGCTGCCGATGATGGTGTCGGGATGTTCGGCGGCAATCGCCCGCAGCGGGCCGCCGATGTCGCCTTCCCGCGCATTGGCGCGGACCGATTCGGAGAGCATGCGCACGCCCGATTTCAGCTTGGGCGAGACAATGTCCATCATCGCCTGCATGATCGAGGGCACGCCCGCCATCACGATGACATTGCCGATCTTGAAGCCGGGGGCGAGGATGGTCGCGCTCTGGATCAACTCGGCACCATCAGGAATCCGGGCCATGCGCAGGCGGGCCTCGTTGAGGTCCTGCTCGCTCCAGCGCTCGCGGAAACGGGCGACCACCTCCGGGTGATGGTCGATGCCGACGCCGAACGCCTTGGCGACGCTGTCGGCGGTGATGTCGTCATGGGTCGGCCCGATGCCACCTGTGGTGAAGACATAGGTGTAGCGATGCCGCAATGCATCCAACGCGGCAATGATGTCGGGCTCGTCGTCGGAGACGACCCGGACCTCCTTCAGGTCGATGCCGATATTGGTCAGGTATTCGGCGATGAAGCCGATGTTCTTGTCCTTAGTCCGGCCGGACAGGATTTCGTCCCCAATGACCAGAATACCCGCCGTGACGATCTCGCTCATACCTCAAGTCCCTCACCTATCGGCGCGACTTTGCCGAGGTAACGCGTTGAAGTCACGCGGTTTTGCTGCCGAAATAAGCAGTCCTCAGCCATTTTTTCAGGCAAGCCGCCGGCCATCCCCGGCAAATGTCCTCTCCCCATGCTTATCGCGCTGGCCCGGCCCTTGCTACCGCATGAAAGTCATGCACTCTTGCCGCATGGCCAGGACGTTGCGGTCTTCACCAAGGCCTGGCGGCCTGTCGAATGGCGCAACGCCTTGCGGAGACAAGTCGGGATCTATGGCAGTCGCGTTTGATGAAATGAACATTCCCGGTGGGGACCTTCGCCCCGCCTATCAGGAGCTGGCGCGCTGGCTCAAGGAGACGCCTCCCGAGGCGCTCGAATATCGGCGCCAGGAGGCCGAGCTCCTCTTCCGCCGCATCGGCATTACCTTCGCGGTCTACGGGGACTCCGAATCCACGGAGCGCCTGATCCCCTTCGACGTGATCCCGCGGATCATGTCCGGCAAGGAATGGTCGCTGCTGGAGAAGGGCCTGAAGCAGCGCGTGCGCGCGCTCAACATGTTCCTGCGCGACATCTATCACGGCCGCGATATCCTGCGCGCCGAGATCGTGCCCGCCGATCTGATCTTCCAGAACCCGGTGTTCCGTCCTGAGATGAATGGCCAGCAGGTGCCGCACGACGTCTACGTGCACATCGCCGGCATCGATATCATCAGGGTCGATGCCGAGGACTTCATCGTGCTGGAGGACAATGCGCGCACGCCTTCGGGCGTGTCCTACATGCTGGAAAACCGCGAGATCATGATGCGGCTGTTTCCGGATCTGTTCGCCCGTCACAGGGTGGCGCCGGTCGAACGCTATCCGGACGAGCTGCTGTCCGCCTTGCGCTCGGTGGCGCCGCAAAGCGCCTCCGGCGAGCCGACCGTCGCGCTCCTCACGCCGGGCGTCTACAACTCGGCCTATTACGAGCACTCCTTCCTCGCCGACAAGCTCGGCATCGAACTCGTCGAGGGCCGCGACCTCATCGTCAAGAACAACGAAGTGTTCATGCGCACGACGGAAGGGGTGAAGCGTGTTGACGTGATCTACCGCCGCGTCGACGACGACTACCTCGACCCCCTCACATTCCGCCCCGACTCGGCGCTCGGCGTGCCCGGGCTGATGTCGGCCTACGCGGCCGGCAACATCACGCTCGCCAACGCCGTCGGCACCGGCATCGCCGACGACAAGGCGATCTACTCCTACATGCCGGAGATCGTGAAATTCTATCTCGGCGAGGAGCCGATTCTGAAGAACGTGCAGACCTGGCGCTGCCGCGAGCCGAAGGATCTCGCCTATGTGCTGGACAATTTGAACGAACTCGTCGTGAAGGAGGTGCACGGCTCCGGCGGCTACGGCATGCTGATCGGACCTGCCGCGACCAAGGCGACGATTGAAGCCTTCCGCGAAAAGCTCAAGCGCGAGCCCGAAGGCTTCATCGCGCAGCCGACGCTGGCGCTCTCGACCTGCCCGACCTGCACGGCATCCGGCCTTGCGCCGCGCCACGTGGACCTGCGACCGTTCGTGCTCACCGGCAGCAAGAGCACCACGATCGTGCCCGGCGGGTTGACACGCGTTGCCCTGAAGGAAGGCTCCCTGGTGGTGAATTCGAGCCAGGGCGGCGGCACCAAAGATACCTGGATCCTGGACGAGTAGAGAGATGCTGTCGCGTACCGCCGAAAACCTCTATTGGCTCGCCCGTTACGTCGAACGGGCCGAGTATCTCGCGCGCACCATCGATGCGACGCTGCGCGTCACCGCGCTTCCCGCCGCCTATATCGGCAAGACCAACGAATGGGACTCGGCGCTTTTGACCGCCGGCGTCGCCGCGAGCTTCTATCAGCAGTATGAAGAAGCCAACGAGCACAACGTCGTCGACTATCTCTCGTTCTCCGCGGACAATCCGTCCTCGATCAGGAACTGCATCGAGGCGGCGCGGCTGAATTCGCGCTCGGTTCGCACAGCGCTGACGAGCGAGATGTGGGACACCATCAACTCGGCCTGGATCGAACTGCAGGAGGTCTGGAGCAGAGGGACCTCCACGCGCGAGGATCTCGCAAAGTTCCTGCGCTTCGTGCAGGAGACCTCGCTGCGTTTCGACGGCTCGGCCTACCGGACCATGTTGCGCAACGACGCGTACTGGTTTTCGCGGATGGGCCTGCATCTCGAACGCGCCGACAACACCGCACGTATTCTCGACGTGAAATACCATGTGCTGCTGCCCGAGGAGGAGCACGTCGGTGGCCCTCTCGATTTCTACCAGTGGACCTCGATCCTGCGCTCGGTTTCGGCGCTGACGGCCTACCACTGGGTCTATCGCGAGACGCTGAAACCCTGGCTAATCGCGGACCTCCTGATCCTCAACGACACGCTGCCGCGTTCACTGGCGAGCTGCTACGGCAACCTCGTGCGCAATCTCGATCAGATCGGGGTCGCCTATGGCCGCCAGGGCCCGGCCCAGCGCCATGCCCGCGGCATCCGCAACCGGCTGGAACACAGCAATATGAACGACATTTTCCAGCATGGCGTGCATGAATTCATTCAGGAATTCATCTCGGACAATTCCAGGCTGGGCGAAATCATCACGAAGCAGTATTTGATCTGACCTTCTGTCATTCCGGGACGGTCCGTAGGACCAGACCCGGAATCTCGAGATTCCGGGTTCGATGCTGACGCATCGCCCCGGAATGACCATTTAGAAATCACGGTCCACCATGCGCCTGCGAATCCTGCACACCACGACCTATCGCTACGAGCCGCAGGCTACGAGCGTGATCCAGATCCTGCGCATGACGCCGGGCAGCCATGACGGGCAATATGTGGCGGAGTGGCAGATCGACGTGTCGACCGACACCAAGCTCGACACCCACGAGGACGCGTTCGGCAACGTCACCCATGTGCTGTCCTGCGGACCCGTCGGCGACATCAAGATCACCGCCGAGGGCCTGATCGAGACCCACGACACCGGCGGCGTTCTTCGCGGCGCCGACGAGCGCTTTCCGGCCGGCATGTTCTTGCGCGCCACCGACCTCACCGCGGTCAATCCGGCGATGAATGCGGTCGCGCGCCAGCTGCGCAGCGAGGCCGAGAGCGACATGCTCGGCTTCCTGCACACGCTGATGACGCAAATCAGCGATCACATGACGTTCGACGAGGACCCCACCAACAGCGGCACGTCGGCGGCGGAAGCGTTCACGCTCAAGCGCGGCGTCTGCCAGGACTACGCGCACATCTTCATCGCCTGCGCGCGCAGCGGGGGCGTGCCGGCGCGCTTTGTCTCCGGCCACTTCCTGCGCTCAGACGGCACGGTGCATCAGGACGCGGGCCATGCCTGGGCGGAGGCCTATGTCGACGGTCTCGGCTGGGTCGGCTTCGACCCCGCCAACAGCATCTGCGCCACCGACGCCCATGTCCGCGTCGCGATCGGGCTGGATTATCTCGGCGCAGCGCCCGTGCGCGGCACCCGCTATGGCGGCGGCGCGGAGACGCTGTCGGTGGCGGTCAAGGTCGAGCAGGCCGGCCGCGGCGGCCAGTCGCAATCGCAGTCCCAGCGGCAGAGCTGAGCCGCGCCGCGCGCGCCCCTCACCCACAGTCGGTTTCCACCCTGCCGCCCCGCGGCAATCGGGGGTTGGAGCGGCCCTTGAAATTGGCTAGTAATTCCGCGCAAACGCGTTCGGGGACTGGAAATGACCTATTGTTGCGGAATTCTGGTTCGGGACGGTCTGGTGATGATCGCCGACACCCGCACCAATGCGGGCCTCGACAACGTCTCGACCTTCCGCAAGCTCCACATCTTCTCCAAGCCCGGCGACCGCATCATGGCGATCGCCAGCGCCGGCAACCTCGCCGTCAGCCAGTCGGTGCTCTCGACGCTGACCGAGGGCCTCGAAGACCCCAACACGGGTGAGATCGAGACCCTGATGAACGCGCCGACCATGTTCCAGGCCGCCCAGCGCATTGGCCGGGCGATCCGGGCCGTGCACGCGACCGAGGGCCCGGCGCTGAGATCCGAGGACGTGTCGTTCGACGTCTCCTTCCTGTTCGGCGGCCAGATTAGCGGCGCGCGCATGCGCCTGTTCATGGTCTACACCGCCGGCAATTTCATCGAATGCACCACCGACACACCCTATCTGCAGATCGGCGAGCACAAATACGGCAAGCCGGTGCTCGACCGCGCCATGCATTACGACGTCGAGCTCTACGAGGCACTGAAGACCGGGCTGATCTCGATGGATTCGACCATGCGCTCGAATCTCGGCGTCGGCCTGCCGATCGACGTACTGGTCGTGCGCGCCGACGCCTGCGAGGCCGATCTCAACCACCGCATCGAGGCGGGGGAGCCCTATTTCCACGATTTGCGCTCGCGCTGGTCGGCGGCCTTGCGCGCCGCACATCAGAACATTCCGCGGCCGCCCTACAAGAACGAAAAAGACTCCAAAACCTGACAGATCAAGAGAAAAGGCAGGAAACGATGAGTGAAGCGAAAAAGATCGCGGTGGTGACGGGCGCCGGCACCGGAGTCGGGCGCGCGGCGTCACTGGCGCTGATGAACACCGGCTTCACCGTGGTGCTGGTCGGGCGCCGGCCCGACATGCTCGAGGAGACGGCCAAGCTCGGTCCTGCGGGAAAAAGCCTCTGCGTCACCGCCGACATGACCAAGCCGGACTCGATCGCCGCGCTGTTCGACAAGGTGAAGGCCACCTATGGCCGGCTCGACGTGCTCTTCAACAATGCCGGCATGGGCGCACCGCCGGTGAATTTCGAGGATCTCAGCCTCGAGCAGTGGCAGGCGGTAGTGAACACCAACCTCACAGGCCCGTTCCTGTGCACCCAGCACGCCTTCCGCATCATGAAGGACCAGAGCCCGCGCGGCGGCCGCATCATCAACAACGGCTCGATCTCGGCGCATGCGCCGCGGCCGTTCTCGGCGGCCTATACTTCGACCAAGCACGCCATCACCGGCCTCACCAAGGCGTCCAACCTCGACGGCCGCATGTACGACATCGCAGTCGGCCAGGTTGACATCGGCAATGCCGCGACTCCCATGACCGATCGCATGGTCAACGGTCCCGGCGTGCTGCAGCCCGACGGCACGTCGAAGCAGGAGCCGCGCATGGACGCGAAAGCGGTCGGCGATGCCGTCGCCTACATGGCCGGCCTGCCGCTCGATGCCAACGTGCTGACCATGACCGTCATGGCAACCAAGATGCCGTTCGTCGGGCGGGGTTGAACGCCGCTCTCGTGCCCCGGACGCAGCGCGGCATGCAATGACGCGCTGCTGAGCCGGGGCCCACGCATCCGCGACCTCGTTCTTGGCGTTCTGGGTCCCGGCTCAGCAGCGCGTCACTTCGTGCCGCACCGCGTCCGGGACACGAGGCCTTCCCCTACTCCAAACTCTCCACCTGCCGCAGGCTCGGAAACAGCTTCATCCACAACAGCGCCACCGCGACCGTGCAGACGCCGCCCAGCACGGCAGCTGGCATGGCGCCGAACAGTGCGGCGGCAACCCCGCTCTCGAACTGGCCGAGCTGGTTCGAGGCGTTGATGAAGAGGAAGTTCACCGCACCGACCCGGCCGCGCATCTCGTCGGGGGTCGCGAGCTGCACGAGCGAGAAGCGGATCACGACGCTGATCGTATCGGCCGCGCCGAGAACGGCGAGCGCGAGCACCGACAGCCACATCCAGGACGACAGTGCGAACACGATCGTTGCGACGCCGAACACGATCACGGCCTGAAACATGCGCAGGCCCACATGCCGCGAAATGGCGTGTCGGGCCAGCACCATGGTCATCAGCAGCGCGCCGACCGCGGGCGCGGCGCGCAGGATCCCGAGCCCCATCGGACCGGTCTGGAGGATATCTCGGGCATAGATCGGCAACAGCGCGGTGACGCCGCCGAACAGCACCGCGAACAGATCGAGCGAGATGGTGCCGAGGATCGCCGGATTGCTGCGGATGAAGCGGACGCCGGCGAAGATATCGTCGGCTCCCGCCATATCCTTGGCGATCGCCTGCGGGCGCGGCCGGATGAAGCCGGTCAGGATCATCCCGAAGATCCAGAACAGCACCATCACCGCGTAGGCGAGATGCGGCGCAACCGCGTAGGCAAAACCGCCGAGCGCCGGCCCTGTAATGGTCGCGACCTGCGCCGCACCGCTGGAGACGGCGGTGGCGCGCTGGAGCGAGCCCTGCGGCGCGATCGCCGGCAGCAGCGCGGCAGTGGTCGGACTTTCGAAGGCTCCGGCAATGCCGAGCACGAAGGTTGCCACGAAAATCTGAAGTTCGCTGACCAAGCCGAGATAGGTGATGACGCCGAGATAGAGCGCGGTCGCGGCTTCCACGAGCTGGCAGAGCTGGACCACGCGCTTGCGCTCGTAGCGGTCGGCGGCATGGCCGGCGACGAACACCAGCAGCGCGGTGGGCAGGAATTGCACGAGGCCGACCATGCCGAGATCGAAGGCCGAGCCCGTGAGATCGTAAATCTGCCAGCCGATCGCGACCGCCGCGATCTGGCTGGAGAAACGCGACAAGCTGCGCGAGAGCAGAAAGAACAGGAAGGCGCGATGGGAGAGGAGCGCGCGGGCGCTGACCGGCGGGTTTCCCGATATTGGCTGGCTTGGCATCGCCTCTTCGGTCACGTTCGGACTATCCGGCTCCTGATGGCGACGTGCTCCGGGTGGCTGACGCGGACCTGCTTGTCAACAGCGGGACGCTCCGACAATTTTCCGGCATTGCGTTTGCAATGCAGGGGTGGCCATAATCATCGGGGTTTGGGGACATCATGCTGCGGCTGCAATCGGCACTCGGCATTTTCGCATTGCTGTTGATCGCCTTGGTCCTGAGCGAGAATCGCCGCGCGGCCTCGCTGCGCCAGGCGGCGATCGGCCTCATCGCTACCTTCGTCACCGCGATCGTTCTCCTGAAGGTGCCCGTCGTCGCGCGCGCCTTCGGTACCATCAACGACGCCGTGGGCGCGATCTCGGCGGCCTCGCGCGCCGGCTCCTCCTTCGTGTTCGGCTATGTCGGCGGCGGTCCCCTGCCCTTCGACCTGAAAGCACCGGGTGCCGATTTCGTCCTGGCGTTCCAGGCGCTGCCGATCGTGCTGGTCATGAGCGTGCTGACGACGCTCTTGTTCTATTGGCGCGTGCTGCCGCCGGTGGTGCGCGGCATGGCCTGGCTGCTCGAGCGGACGCTCGGCGTCGGCGGCGCGGTCGGGCTCTCGACCGCCGCCAACATCTTTCTCGGCATGGTCGAGGCGCCGCTGTTCGTGCGACCTTATCTCGCGCAGATGACCCGCAGCGAGTTATTCCTTGTAATGACCGGCGGCATGGCCGGCAT
This sequence comes from Bradyrhizobium sp. MI1.3, assembly GCF_055811695.1. NCBI lineage: Bacteria > Pseudomonadati > Pseudomonadota > Alphaproteobacteria > Hyphomicrobiales > Nitrobacteraceae > Bradyrhizobium > Bradyrhizobium sp. MI1.3. The sequence continues at coordinate 17,781 of NZ_JBVVPQ010000057.1, forward strand.
CGCCGGCACGGTGCTGGTGCTGTATGCGACGCTCCTTGCTCCCCTCATTCCCGATGCAGCCGCGCATTTCGTCATCGCCTCGGTGCTGGGTGCGCCGGCCGCGATCCTGGTCAGCCTGATCATGGTGCCCGAGACATCCGACAAGCGCACCGGCGGCGCACTGGAAGATCCCGACATGGAAGTCTCCGGCACGATGGATGCGATCGTGAAAGGGACCGGCGCGGGGATCGAGCTGCTGATCAACATCGTCGCCATGCTGCTGGTGCTGGTGGCGCTGGTCTACCTCGTCAATGCGATCCTCGGCCTGCTGCCGGATATCGGCGGCGCCGCGATCTCGTTGCAGCGCCTGCTCGGCCTCGTGATGGCGCCGGTGTGCTGGCTGATGGGATTGCCGTGGGACCAGGCGATCACCGCCGGTAGCCTGATGGGCACGAAAACCGTGCTGAACGAGCTGATCGCCTATGTCGACTTCTCGAAGCTGCCGCCCGGCACGTTCGATCCGCGCTCGCGCCTGATCATGCTGTATGCGATGTGCGGCTTCGCCAATTTCGCCAGCCTCGGCATCATGATCGGCGGTCTCGGCGTGATGGCGCCGGAACGGCGCGAGGAAATCAACGCGCTCGGGCTGAAGTCGATCGTGTCGGGGACGCTGACGACGTGTCTGATGGGGGCGGTGGTGGGCGTGCTGACGTAGTAACGATCTCGTAGTCCGGATGGAGCGCAGCGCAATCCGGGAAAGCCTATCGGTCGCAAGCAGCGGCCCCGGATTTCGCTTCGCTCCATCCGGGCTACAAGAGACCCGATTCACATCGGCAGATGTCTAAACCAAAGCCGCAGCCACGGTGCGAAATGCCATGACCGCACGATCAATATCCGCATCATCGATATGGCGATGGGTCACACAACGCAAGCGATGCTTGCCCCAAGGCCTCGCCCGCAGGCCCGCCTTTTCGAGAGCCCCCGACCACACGGCGCTGTCGCGCCCGGAGAGAGAGACATCAACCTGCACGATGTTCGTCTGCGGGATTGTCGCGCTGATGTTTGGATGCATCGCGTTCAACGCATCACTCAGGGCTCGCGCACGCCGGTGATCCTCCGCCAGACGCGGCCCCATGACCTGAACCGCCTCCAGGCCGGCCGCGGCGAGGACGCCGATCTGGCGCTGCGTGCCTCCGAGCATGCGGCGAAACCTGCGACTGCTGTCGATCACCGCGCGCGGCCCGGCGAGCACGGCACCGGCGGGTGCGCTCAGGCCCTTCGACAGACACAGAGACACCGTGTCGCAATGTCTCGCAACCTCGGCCGGCGTCGTTTCAAGGGCGACGGCGGCGTTGAACAGCCGCGCGCCGTCGAGATGCACCGGCACACCGCGGGCTGAGGCCATGGCGTGCACGGCCTGCATATGATCCAGCGGCAATACGGCGCCGCTCGCGTTGTTGTGCGAGGTTTCCATTGCGACAAGAGCGGTCCCGAGCTTGAGCCCTTCGCCCTGCAGGGCGTCCTCCAACAAATTCAGGTCCATAGCTCCGGCGGTGCCGGCTATTGCAAGATAGAACTGCCCGGTAAACGTCGCCGCCCCTCGTTCCGAGGTGTACATATGGGCATTCGATTCCAGCACGATCTGTTCGCTGCGCTGCGACTGCGCCAGCGTCGCCAGCAGATTGGCCATGGTGCAGCTCGGCACAAACAGGCCGGCGTCCTTGCCCAACGCCGCAGCTGTGACGGCCTCCAGCTCTTGCACCGTCGGGTCACCGTCCAGCCCGTCATCGCCGAGCGGCGCAGAGGCCATGCGGCCATACATCGCCTCGGTCGGCTTGGTGACAGTATCGCTGCGCAGGTCGATGGGTGGCAACCCGGCGCCCGCCGGACTCGTGTCGTGTTGATGTGCCATTGCGAGACCTCTAGAGCGCTTGTCGCGTCATTCGTAGACTGCCGGGTCGCCGGAATCCGTCGGGTTGGCCAGCGCCCGCTTCAGGGCGGCGCTCATCGGAAATTTCAGGTTGAGGCCATGCGGCGGGATCGGTGAATTGAAATATTTGTCGTAGAGCGCCTCAACCTGCCCGCTCTTCATCAGATCGATCACGGCATCGTCGACCATCTTCTTGAAAGCAGGGTCATCCTTGGGTTGGACGATACCATAGGGCGCCGTCTCGAGACTCTTGCTACCGATCAGGAAGTCATCCGGCGTTCTGGACGATGCGACCGTGGCATAGGCGAGACCGTCATCGTTGGCGGTGCCGGCCACACGGCCCGTCGACACCAACAAGAAGGTCTCGGCGGTGTCCTTGGCTGGCACCACCGTGATGCCGAGATTGTCCCTGGCGTTGATCAGCGTAATCACCTTGAAAGTCTGGCCGCCGGCTTGGGCGGCGATGGCCTTGCCGCGAAACGAAGCCGGCTCGTTGACATCGACCCCCCCATCCTTGCGCGCGACGAGGACAACCTGCGCAACGAAGGTGGTGGGAGCAAAGGCAACGAGTTTATGCCGCTCGACATTGTTGGTCGTGTTGCCGCATTCGAGATCGATCGTCCCGTTGGCGAGCAGCTGAATCCGTGTCGCCGAGGTTATGGGGTTATAGCGAATCTCGAGCTTCGGGAGCTTGAGGGCCGTCTTGATCGCCTGCACCACCTGTTCACAGATTTCCACGGTGTAACCGATCGGCTTCTGGTTACCGTCGAGATAGGCGAAGGGCACCGAGGTCTCGGGGTACCCCAATGTGATCGAGCCGCTCTCACGGATCTTGTCGAGCCTGCTCGCACCCTGGGCCATGGCCTCGCTGGAAAGAAGAACACCAGCGACGGTCGCCGCGGCCAGTGCCTTGATCATTGTCGCTTTCATATGTCCCCTCTTGTCGCGAATGTCGGTGACGCCCTCCACGGCGGGTGAGCAACCACAGGACAGCTCCGTACGAACGGCTTCATGCTCTGGACTATCGTCGAAAAGCCCGATCTGATGAAATTCCAGTTTCATACTCTCCTATACGGATTTGATATGGCCACCAGACGCATGGGCCTGAAGCATGTGGAGGCTTTTCGGGCGGTCTTCGTGACGGGATCGATGACGCAGGCGGCTCAGCGCATGCATACCTCGCAACCCCAGATCAGCCGCTTGATCGGACAGCTGGAAGCGATCACACAATTCCCGCTGTTCGACCGCAGTGGCGGCCGCCTCCGCCCGACGGTGGACGGATCGCGCTTTTTCCAGGAGGTCGAGAAGACTTTCATCGCCTTGGCAGGACTGGAGGCCAGCGCAGCCAGCATCCGCTCGTTCGGTATGGGTCGGTTAAGCGTTGCGGCGATGCCGCGCCTGGCCGGCGGCCTGCTGACGCGCATCGCGGCACGCTTCAAGGTGGACTATCCGCATGTGATGATCTCGATCCGATCCGGCACGGCGAGCGCCGTGCACGACTGGGTCAGTTCCGGGCTTTGCGACACCGGATTGGCGATGCTCTACGGCGAGGTTGCCGGGGTGCATGTCGAGCCGGTGCTCAAGACCCGTTGCGTCGCGATCATGCCGAAGGCGCATCGTCTTGCGCAGAAGAAGACGTTGCGTCCCGCCGATTTCGCCGACGAGGCCTTCATTTCCTTCGCCACGGGGAGCCCACTATACGATCGCATCGATACGATCTTCGCGCAGGCGGGCGTCGCGCGCCGCATTGTTGCGGAGACCGATCTGGGCGCGTCGGTCTGTGCCCTGGTCGCGGCGGGCCTCGGCATCAGCATTATCAACCCGATTGCCGCGCATGACGAAAGCTCTGGCGCGGCTCTGGTCACGCGCCCCTTCAACCCGGCTGTCCCCGTTACGATCGCATTGCTCTATCCGCCTTATGCCGCGCGCGCCCGGTTGATTGATGCCTTCAGCGAATATGCTCGCAAGGTCATGAGCGCGGAATTGGGCTATCTCAAGCGGTAGTGGGTCGATCCGGCGTGAAGCTTGTGTGAGGCTGGTGCCGTCGCAGCTCCGATAGAGCGCAGCGCAATCCGGACAATCCTTCCATGTTAATCTCTTCAGGAGATTCGGGTGGAATTGATTCATGAGCAACAGCGCAGGCCAGCGGGCATTTCAAAATGCCCGGCTTCAGAAACGGCAAAAAGCCGAGGTGACGCCGTTGCTCGCGCGCGCCCTCCAGCTGCACAAAGCGGGACTTCTCCGCGAGGCCAAGGCGGCCTATCGCGAACTCCTGGAGCTCGCGCCCAACCAATTCATCGCGCTTCATTTGCTGGGCGTCTTGGAGTCTGAAGCCAAAAACTATCAGCAAGCGCAAGTTCTGCTGAGCCGAGCGGTTGCCGTGGATCCGCGATCTGCCGAAGCTCATATGAGCCTGGGCGTCGCGCTCAACGGGCTCAAACGTCACAATGAGGCCCGCGAGAGCTATCGAAAGGCCCTCGCCTTCCGACCCAACTACGCCTTAGCCCTGTCCAATCTCGGGAACGCGAGCGCGGCCCTTGAACTTTACCAGGAAGCGCTCGAGAGCTACGACAAGGCGCTCGCAATCGACGGAAAACTTTCCGAAGCCCATAACGACCGGGGTTGGGCGCTCTGCCGTCTGCGCGCCTATGACGAGGCTATCGCAAGCTTAAACCGCGCGCTATCGATCAAGCCTGACTATGCCTCGGCGCTGTCGACCCGCGCCGTTGCATTGCGGGAACTTCAGCGATTTGACGAAGCCATGGCGGATTGCAATCGAGCAATCGCCCTGGCACCCGATGACGCGAATGGGTGGCTCCGGCGGGCCAGCATCCTGCTCCTGACCCGGCAAGTTGCTGAAGCATTGGCCGATTGCGAGATGGCTCTCGCGACCGATCCCGGCTTCTCTCAGGCCCACAGCCTGCTCGGCCAATGTCTCGCGGCACTTGGCCGGGTTGACGAAGCCCTCGCCAGTTTCGACAGAGCTCTCGACATCGAGCCTGATCAGAGCACGATCTCCAGCAAGATATTCACCCTCGATTTTGTGGCCGACGCCAGCGTTGCGCAGCATCAGCAAGCGCGACATGTATGGTGGGAGCAGATCGGTGCGAAGATCGCCTCAGCAGCGGCGGGACCGCATGATAACAGCCGCGATCCGGATCGCCGTCTGGTGCTGGGTTATGTCTCGTCGGATTTTCACGCACATTCGGCGGCGTTCGTTTTCAAGCCGGTCTTGCAGCACCATGATCGGGCACAGTTCGAGATCGTGTGCTACGCGTGTTCAGCGAAAGCGGATGCGACGACCCGCGAATTTCAGGGGATCGCCGATCGCTGGCGCGACGCCTCGCAATGGTCCGACGATCGTCTCGCCGCTCAGATCCGCGCCGATGGCGTCGATATCCTGATCGATCTGTCCGGCCATACCAGCGGAAACCGCCTCGGTGTGTTTGCGCGCAAGCCCGCACCTGTTCAGGCGCATGGCTGGGGCCACGGTACCGGCACCGGGCTGCCGACGATCGATTATCTATTCTCAGACCCGGTCGCGATTCCTGTCGCGGTTCGGCATCTGTTTGCGGAGACCATCGTTGACCTGCCGTGCTTTGTGACGCTGGCGCCGCTGCCGGCGGGGATTGCGCGGGCGCCGACGCCGGCGATTGCGAACGGCTTCGTCACGTTCGGTGTCTTCAACCGCATCAGCAAGATTTCGAACGAGGCAGTGGAAGTCTGGTCCAGGATTCTCGAGCGGGTGCCGGGTTCGCGACTGCTGATCAAGGATACCGCGCTGGACGCTCAGCTGGTCCGCGACAACCTGCTGGCGCGGTTTGCCGCTTGCCGATTGCCGGCCGAACGCGTCGATCTGCTCGGAGCCACGTCGCGCGACGAACATCTGGCAACGTTCAATCGGGTCGATATTGGTCTCGACCCATTCCCGCAGAATGGCGGCGTCAGCACTTGGGAAGCCTTGCAGATGGGCGTGCCGGTGGTGGCGAAGCTCGGTCATAGCCTGCCGAGCCGTGCTGCCGCCTCCATCCTTGCCGCGCTGGGCCTGCCGGACTGGGTCGCGGATAGCGATGAGGCGTATGTCGAAATCGCAGCGAGCCGTGGGTCGCAGATCGGCGAGCTCGATAAGTTGCGCGGCGAACTGCCCGGACAAATCAAGGCTGCCGCCGCCGGCAACCCCGTCTCATACGCGCAAGCGGTGGACGATGCCTATCGCGCGATGTGGAAACGCTATTGCAACGACGGCGGCTGATCTGCGCGTCGCCTACGCCTTCAACTCCACCGTCCTGAACTCCGCCGGCAGGATCACCTCCAGCAGTTCGACGTCGTCCGAATAGTCGAGGATCATGTGCTTGATCTTCGGCGGCTGGGTCCAGGCGCTGCCTTCTTTCATCAGCGTCTCGCCCTCTCCGTCCATATAGGTCTTCACCCAGCCCTTGAGCACGTAGACCATCTGGAATTCGACGTCGTGGAAGTGCAGCTTCGACACCTCGTCCGGATTGCAGGGGCCTTGCAGCCGGATCACGTGCGCTTGCGCGAGGCCGTGGCTCGCGGCGGCGATGCCGAGATCGCGATACTTCGCGTAGGTGCGCAGGCCGTCGGCCTTGAAATCTTCCTCGCGGTGATGGCTGATCGCGATGCGCTGCTTGGGCCGCGCGGTTTTCTTGACGGATGACTTGGCCGTTGTCGTGGGGGCTTTTGCCTTCACCGCCTTGCGCGCCGTGGATCGTGCTGCGGGTTTGGCCCCGCTTTGCTTCTTCACCGCCGCCTGCGATGCGCTACGCGATTTTGCTTTCTTGGCCATGAGCGGCCTCCCCTGTTGTTATGGGGAGAGGCTAGCACAGAAGCGAAATCGTGGGGTGGGTCAGCGCGAACGTAACCCACCTCTTCTTTCCGCAACCGTTGAAGCATGGTGGGTTACGCTGACGCTAACCCACCCCACAGCTCCGCCTTCAATGCAGCCGGAACACGCCGTCCACCGCGCGCAGCTCGGCCGGCTTGATCAGCTTGGAATGCGCGACGGTGACCGAGAATAGCGGCCCGTCGAGCTTCTTCTGCCAGAACGCCAGGAAATCCGTCAGCGCGGGAAATTTCGGAAACATGTCGTAGTTCTGCCAGACATAGGTCTGGAGCAGCGAGCGATGATCCGGCATCCGGTAGAGAATTTCGGCCGTCGTCAGCCCGTAACCCAGCACCTGTTTCCGGAAGTCGTCGGAAACAACCCCAACTCGCGAGACCATGCCAACCTCCTTTGCAGGAGCGCATATTCAAGGGATGGCTTTCCGGTACGCGCCCTACGAGCCACCCGGCGGAGATGCGCTCACATGAGTGAAATGTGACGCAAACTGACAATCCATCTCAAGCCCAAAAGTTTAACAAGCTGTTGAAATTCAATGCGTTAGCAGCAGATGCGGCTCCGTGCTAATACGGGCGCCGGCGCGATTAACGATGGGAAGAGATTTTGGCAGGCGGCGCTTCCGAGTGCTATTTTTCTGCTACAAGCCCTTGCTCCCGCCAAAATCCTGCCTTATCTCAGCTGTGCCCGTGCTAGCACTCGCGGGCGCAGACTGCTAACAACCCCAAATTCCCAACTCGTGCAAAAGCTTAGGAGAACTGCATGAAATTCCGTCCGCTTCACGACCGCGTCGTGGTCAAGCGCATCGACGCAGAAGAGAAGACCGCTGGCGGCATCATCATTCCCGACACGGCCAAGGAAAAGCCCTCGCAGGGCGAGATCGTCGCCGTGGGCCCGGGTGGCCGCGACGAAGCAGGCAAGCTGATCCCGATCGACCTGAAGGTCGGCGACCGCGTGCTGTTCGGCAAGTGGTCCGGCACTGAGGTCAAGATCGACAACATCGATCTGCTGATCATGAAGGAAAGCGACATCATGGGCGTCCTCGACGTCCCCGCTTCCAAGAAGAAGGCGGCCTAAGAGCCCCTCTCTTATCCAGCTAAACACCTAAGGAAAAAATCCAGATGGCAGCAAAAGAAGTTAAATTCTCCGTTGATGCGCGCGACAAGATGCTCCGCGGCGTCGACATTCTCGCCAATGCGGTGAAGGTCACGCTCGGTCCGAAGGGCCGCAACGTCGTGCTCGACAAGTCGTTCGGCGCTCCCCGCATCACCAAGGACGGCGTCACCGTCGCCAAGGAGATCGAGCTCGAGGACAAGTTCGAGAACATGGGCGCGCAGATGGTGCGCGAAGTCGCTTCGAAGTCCGCTGACGCGGCCGGCGACGGCACCACCACCGCCACTGTGCTGGCCCAGGCGATCGTGCGCGAAGGCGCCAAGTCGGTTGCCGCCGGCATGAACCCGATGGACCTGAAGCGCGGTATCGACCTCGCGGTCGAAGCCGTCGTTGCGGACCTCGTCAAGAACTCCAAGAAGGTTACCTCGAACGACGAGATCGCCCAGGTCGGCACCATCTCGGCCAACGGTGACGCGGAGATCGGCAAGTTCCTCGCCGACGCCATGAAGAAGGTCGGCAACGAGGGTGTCATCACCGTCGAGGAAGCCAAGTCGCTCGAGACCGAGCTCGACGTCGTCGAGGGCATGCAGTTCGACCGCGGCTACATCTCGCCCTACTTCGTCACCAACGCCGACAAGATGCGCGTTGAGATGGACGACGCCTACATCCTCATCAACGAGAAGAAGCTCTCCTCGCTGAACGAGCTGCTGCCGCTGCTCGAGGCCGTGGTGCAGACCGGTAAGCCGCTGGTCATCGTCGCCGAGGACGTCGAAGGCGAAGCGCTTGCGACCCTGGTCGTGAACCGTCTCCGTGGCGGCCTCAAGGTTGCGGCCGTCAAGGCTCCGGGCTTCGGCGATCGCCGCAAGGCCATGCTGCAGGACATCGCGATCCTGACCGGCGGCCAGGCGATCTCGGAAGATCTCGGCATCAAGCTCGAGAACGTCACGCTCAACATGCTCGGTCGCGCCAAGAAGGTGATGATCGACAAGGAGAACACCACGATCGTCAACGGCGCCGGCAAGAAGGCCGACATCGAAGCGCGCGTGGCTCAGATCAAGGCGCAGATCGAGGAAACCACCTCGGACTACGACCGTGAGAAGCTCCAGGAGCGTCTTGCCAAGCTCGCTGGCGGCGTCGCAGTGATCCGCGTCGGCGGCGCGACCGAGGTCGAGGTGAAGGAGCGCAAGGATCGCGTTGATGACGCGATGCATGCGACCCGCGCCGCGGTCGAGGAAGGCATCGTCCCGGGCGGCGGCGTCGCCCTGCTCCGTGCCTCCGAGCAGCTCAAGGGCCTGCGCACCAAGAACGACGACCAGAAGACCGGCGTCGAGATCGTGCGCAAGGCGCTCTCCGCGCCCGCTCGCCAGATCGCGATCAATGCCGGTGAAGACGGCTCCGTGATCGTCGGCAAGGTCCTCGAGAACAAGTCGTACGCCTACGGCTTCGACTCCCAGACCGGCGAATATGTCGACCTCGTCAAGAAGGGCATCATCGACCCGACCAAGGTGGTCCGTACCGCGATCCAGAACGCAGCCTCGGTTGCGGCTCTCTTGATCACCACGGAAGCCATGGTCGCCGAGCTGCCCAAGAAGGGCGGCGCCGGTCCGGCGATGCCCCCGGGCGGCGGCATGGGCGGCATGGATTTCTGATCCAGCCATTCCGGCAAACGACAAAATGCGAAACCCCGGCAGCGATGCCGGGGTTTTGTTTTTGGAGGATCGCTTCACGCGCCCCGCGATCATAGTCCGTAGCCTGGAAGGAGCGGAGCGCAATCCGGGGCACCGTATCCGGCGCGAGCAGTCTCCTGGATTACGCTGCGCTCCATCCAGGCTACGAACTCAATTCATGCAGGCGCCGCGCACTGCCCCGGGAATGGCGGAGCGGCCTCACCACACCTTCCCCAGTCGCTCCATGTGCGGCTCGCCCTCTTGGTCGAGCGACCAGAATATCCGCGTCACCTTGCCGACCAGATTGTCCATCGGCACGAATCCGATCGACGACATCACGCGGCTGTCGCTCGAGTTGTCGCGATTGTCGCCGAGCACGAAAAAATGGCCTGGCGGCACGGTGTAGACGTCGGTGTTGTCGTAGTAGCCGTTGTCGACGCAGTCCTGCGTGACGTAGGAGGCGCCGTTCGGCAGCGTCTCGCGCCAGCGCTTGGCCTTCGCAGCGGCGTCCACGCCGCAGCTGGAGCCGGCGAATACCTGCTTCAGAGCGACGCGCGTCACCGGGCGGTCGTTGAGGACGAGCTGGCCCTGCCGCATCTGGATGCGATCACCGGGCAGCCCGACCACGCGCTTGACATAGTCGACCGAGGTGTCCTTCGGCGTCCGGAACACGACGACGTCGCCATACTCGGGCTCAGCGGCCCGGAAACGCCCGGAGATCCATGACGGCGCGAAGGGAAACGAATAGCGGCCATAGCCATAGGCATATTTTGCGGCAAAGACGTAATCGCCGACCACCAGCGTCGGCGTCATCGAGCCGGACGGGATGTTGAACGGCTGAAACAGGAAGATGCGAAACAGGAACGGCGGCGACCACAGCACCGGAGTCAGGAGGATCAGGACGACGATCGCCTTCCATTCCCGCACTTTGGCCTGCGGGTGGATGGTTTCCTGAAGAGTGCTCATGCGCCTGCCCCGATCAAGCCCGTGCTCGTTGCGAGATTACGCAACCTTTGCGCGCGCGCAATCCCATAACTTGGTCGCGCCGCGCACGGATCGCGTTCACGCCGCAATCAGCCGCGCGCGAGATCGCTGAAGCAACGGCGGATCCATTCGATGGTGAGCCGCGTCGCCGGATCCCGCTTGAGGTGGTTCTGCACCAGCAGCCAGACGTCGCGGCGGCCAGGCAGCAGCGTGGCGCGCAGGCGGCGATCGCCGAGCAAGTCCGCGCAGACGTGCTCCGGTAACACGCCCGCGGCCTGATGCGCGCGGATCAGGTTACGGATGACCCGAACATTGTCGGTGACGCAGCGCGCGCGGGCTTTCTTCGCGCGCAGGAATTGCATCTCGGGAATGGCACCGAGCTCGTCGGGATAGGCGCACAGCATCGGCTCGCCCTCCGTCGTAACAGGCTCGAAATAATAGAGCTTGACGTCACCGAGCCTGGAGATCGCGAAGTCGCCCTTGTCGGGCTTGCGCAGCCGGATGGCGAGATCGGCTTCCCAGCGCGAGAACTTGACGTTCTCGCTCGAGGTGAGGAATTGCAATGTCAGGCCGGGATTGGTGCGCAGGAAGTCGCTCGCCCGCGGCGACAGAACCTCCTCGGCGACCGTGTTGGTGGAAGCGATACGCAGGCGTCCCACCGGACCTGCCAGACTCTCGCCGACGCGACCGATCTCGGCGGCATGTGCGGCCATCGCCTCGACATGCGCCAGCACCGCCTCGCAACTCCGCGTCGGCCGGCGCTGACCGTCCACCGCATCGAACAGCGGCACCCCGAGATCGCGCTGGATGCGTGCGAGTCTGCGTCCGACAGTGGTCTCGTCGATGCGCAGCCGCGCGCTGGCGCCGGCATAGGTGCCTTCGTCCCTCACCGCGGCGATGATGCGCAGATCGTCCCAGTTCATGGCGATGAACCTAGCAGGCACGACCGAATCCTGCAAATTTGCAGCCACATGCTGCAATAGTCCTGCACATTAGCAGGCCGCCACCGCGCTACTGTCGCGCCATCCGATATTCCCCAGGAAGGCCCGACCCGCATGACCGCCCCTAAAACCCTGCTTGAATTGTCCGGCGCCGATCTCACTCCGCCCGGGCTCGGCGATTCCTGCCTCGTGCTGATCGACATCCAGAACGAATATTGCGCCGGCCCGCTCGCCTTGCCGGATGCGGAGCCCGCGATCGCCGCCGCCGCGCGCCTGCTCGCCCGCGCGAGGGCGAGCGGCGCTGCGATCTTCCATATCGCGCACAAGGGACGTGCCGGCAGCCTGTTCGACCGCGAGGCCGCGCGCGGCGCGATCGTCAAGAACGTGGCGCCGCTCGCCAGCGAAGCCGTGATCGAAAAGGCGCTGCCGAACGCTTTTGCCGGCACCGACCTGCAGGTCCGGCTGGCCGCAACCGGACGCACGAACATCGTGCTGGCCGGTTTCATGACCCATATGTGCGTCAGCTCGACGGCCCGCGCCGCGCTCGACCTCGGCCTGCGCACGACGATCGCAGCCGATGCCTGTGCGACACGCGATCTTCCCGATGGCCGCGGCGGAGCGCTCTCCGCGAAGACCATTCACGAGGTCGCCCTGGCCGAATTGTCGGACCGGTTTGCGATCATCGCGCAAACCGAGGCGCTGACCTGAAGGAGCGTGGGCGATGCTGCAACTCTATTTTTCCCCGATGGCCTGCTCGCTTGCGAGCCGCATCGCGCTGATGGAAGCGAGCCTCGATGCCCGCTATCATCCGGTCCATCTCCAGACCAAGCAGGTCGTGGACGACGGCAGCGACTTCCTCGGCGTTTCCCCAAAGGGCGCGGTGCCGGTCCTGGTGCTGGAGAATGGCGAGCGGCTGACCGAATGCGCCGCGGTGCTGCAATACATCGCCGATCTGAAGCCGCAGGCGGGGCTTGCACCCGCGTTCGGAGATCCCGATCGCTATCGGCTCCAGGAATGGCTCAGCTTCATCGGGGCCGAGATCCACAAGGCGTTCCTGTTTCCGACCTTCTGGTACAAGGACGACGCCTCGCTTGCCAAGCCGCGTACAAGGATAGCGCAGAGCTTATCGATCCCTGCCACGCATCTGGCGGACCGCGAATTCCTCGTCGGCAACAGCTTCACCGTGGCAGATGCCCACCTCACCTGGGCTTTGCTGCTGCTCCGTCCCGCAGGCGTCGACATCGCGCAATGGCCATCGTTATCGGCCTATCTCGCGCGCATGCAGGCCCGGCCCACCGTGCGGGATGCGATTGCGACCGAAATGGCGGTGCGCAAGACGATGGCGGCGAGCCCGGCGTGACAGGATGTCACGGCCGCGAAACCTGAGCGTTGTCTCCGGCAGGGCATTGATGTCGGCGCGGCATGCGCTAATCTGGAGGGATATTTTTCGACATTTCCTTGGAAGGCATTCATGCGTGCTCTTTCCAGTTTTTGCCTCGCCAAACTTTGCGTCGCCCTCTTCGCGTGGTGGCTATGCCCCGAGCCTGCATCGGCGGAAACGCGGGTCGCGCTGGTGATCGGCAACGGCGCCTATGCCAGTACGGCGAAGCTTCTCAATCCGTCGCACGATGCCGAAGACGTCGCCGCCTCGCTCAAGCGCAGCGGCTTCGAGGTGCTCCAGGGCATCGACCTGCGCCAGGCCGACATGCAGGACCTCACCATCCGCTTCGCGCGCGCCGCGAGCAAAGCCGACGTCGCCATGTTCTACTACAGCGGCCATGCGATGCAGTACAACGGCGTGAACTATCTGATGCCTGTCGACGCCGTGCTGAGCGACGAAGCCGACCTGAAGCGCTTCGTGCGGGTCGACGACATCGTGAACGATCTGCAGCAGGCCAAGAACCTGCGCATCCTCATCCTCGATTCCTGTCGCGACAATCCGCTGGCCGAATCCTTGAAACGCTCCGCCGGCATGACGCGCGGCGCCTCGATCGGTCGAGGCCTATCGAAAGTCGAAGCACCGCGCGGCACGATCGTGTCGTTCTCAACCCAGTCCGGGCAGACCGCGGCCGATGGCAGCGGCCGCAACAGCCCCTACACGACGGCGTTCCTGAAGCACATCGAGGAGCCGCAGGAGATCGGCGAAGTCTTTCGCGACATCAGCAGCGACGTCTACGATTCCAGTGGCAGGACCCAGCTCCCGGAGCTGTCGCTGTCGATCATCGGCAAGTTCTATCTGAACGGGCCGGTGTCGGTCACGGTGGCCCCGGCCGCGCCGCAAGCCGCACCTCGGCCTGATCCTTGCGCCGCCGCAGAAGCGCACTGGAAGGCCGCGGACGGCATCGGCACGCTCGGTGCTTTCGAGGATCACCTCGCGAGATTTCCGAATTGCATCTTCGCCACGCTCGCCAAAGCTCGGATCGAGGGCCTGAAGCAGAAGGTGGCGCTCGCGCCGGCAACCGGCAACGCCCGTACCGCGAAGGACTTCGACGGCAATTGGGACGTGACGTTGAACTGCCCGCCTACCGGCAAGGCGCAGGGCTTCACCCGGGCTCTGTCTGCCACGGTTGCGAACGGCGTGTTTCACGCTGACGCTCAGAGCCAGGGCGCCGTCAATCGCCTGGAGATCGATGGCCAGATCCCCGCGGACGGCAAGACCACTTTGAGCGCGCGCGGAACGACGGGGGCGAGCACCTATACCCTCAACAATCTCGCGCCCGGCTCGCCCTACGCCTTTACGGTCGATGCGCAGTTCGATCGCACCCGAGGCACCGGCAAGCGCAACGAGGCGCGCGCCTGCGGCCTGGTCTTCGTCAAGCGCTGATCGTGCAAAAAGCGGTGAGGCGCATTGCGCCTCACTCCACCCGCGCCAGCACCGCGAGTTTGCGGATGCCCTTGTTGCGGTAGGCGTCGAGGAACGCGTAATAATCCTTGAAGGACACGCAGCCGTTGGAATCGCCATTGGGCCCGAGCATGAAGGTGTGCGCGAGCAGGCCGTCGCGGCCGTAGATCGCGCTCTCACCGCCAATCGGGGTCAGGCGCAGCGCCGGAACGCCGTGGAACAGCGCTTCGCGCGGCTTCAGGTCGTAGATGTGCGGCGGCGTCACGCCACGCATGCGGATGCGCGAGGAACGGGGATCGTCGAGATTGGAGCCGAGGCCGGAATGTGCCTCGAGCTTGGTGCCGTCAGGCAGATACACCGTCTTCGCGCTGATGTCGTAAACCGCGGTGGAGCGGTCGTAGGGCGCCGAACCGCCGAGCATGGGATTCTGCTCCTTCGGCGCGATGGAAGCGGTCACGCTGGCGTCGGCCGAGGCATAGGCGAGCAGTCCGCCGGAGGGCTCGCGCTTGCCCCAGAGCTTTTCCACCATCGACTGACGCGGCCCGGTGATCGACATCACTGCAGCCTTGGCGCGATCGGCGATCGATTTTGGCTTCGCCTCAGGCGCCGGCACGATCTCGGCCGGATCTGCCGAGGCAAGCTGCACCGGCGCGTCGGCGCCGCGCTTGGACTTCGCAGCGTCAGCGATCTTGGCGGGACTTGGCTTCAGGACCTCCGCGACCCTCGCGATCACGCTCGGCTTCGGCGCGTCCTTGGCTTCCGCGATCTTGGCTGCGGGCGCGGCGCTCGCCGCATTCGATGTCACGCCTTGGGTCGCAGCCGCGGCAAAGCGATCGTTGAACATCTCGCGTGAGATCGGCGCTGCCACCTGCAACCGGTCGGGCAAGAGCGCAAAGGCTTCCTTGACGGCCTCACCGGCCTCGCGCAGCGCGACCCTGGGCGCGCGCTTGATCACGGGCTCGTCGTAGCCGCTGCTGCCGACCGTCGGATAGACGCTGGCGGCAAAGATGTTGCTGTAGATGGTCCAGCCGGCGCCAAGCACGACGCAGCCGATCGCGGCGGCGCCAAGCACGTTTTGCGTGGTCATTTTCCGGGAAGGCTTCCGATAAGAAGTGCTCGAGAATCCTTTGGACTTTCGTGCCGCGATGCCTTGCGCAGCGATACTCGTACTCATTCGCCTTGCGTCCAGAACGGTGTCACTCAGTCCCCCTTCGAAGCGCCGCTGGTCACGATCCGGGAACAGCATCTCGCAGAGGGTCGGAGCGTCATTAAGGCCACTTTTAGTTAAATGCGGATTAAGTTCGGGCGGATGTGGGGCAACCCGTTCGGGTCGTCCCATTTTGGGAAAAAGCCCGCAGGACTACGGACTTAGGCGCGTCTGTTAACTATAATTCTCGGCCGGATCGCTGCGGTCGGCGAACGTCTTTGGCCGCCTCTCTAGACGCACCAACCAAGTCGTTTTCGTGGTCTTCAATACCCGGACGTTAACGGGGAATCATTGCGCGAGGCTGGTGTGCAATAGCCCGCTTCCACGTCTCGTGGCACGCCGCTTACGCATCGCACAGGGCCCTCGCACGGCACGGCGCCCTGACCGAAAGTTGATCGAGCCGGTCTGGCAAAGCCCGCGCCGAGAAAATAGCTGCGATGTCGGCACTTTTCAGCAGCCTCTGCGTGTGATACGGTACCGTATCAACATCGCCTTGAACTGTGCCTGGCACGCAAACGGAGGCTGGCATGAGAGAGTTCGCGCGCGCGGGGTTTTTCGCTCTGGCGGGGTCGCTTCTGTTGACCGGACATGCGATTGCCCAGCCCGCTGCCAATGTTGGCTGCACGGCATCGCCATCCGCTGCCGGTACGCAGACCTGGCGCTGCGATAACGGCATCACCATCGTTGCGGAAAACGGCGCCAGATTTGAACTTAAGGACGCCAACCGCGACGGACATATAGACTCGGTGGAGTTGAGCAGCAAAGCGCTGCTGGTCGAGGTGCCCAAGAAGCCCGGCGGCAATCCCTTCAAGGTGCTGACGCCGCAAGCGATCGCCGCGGTGCGCGGCACGAAATGGGCGGTCGATGTCGCAGAGGCCAAGACCTCCGTCTTCGTGGCTGACGGTCGTGTCGGCGTGAGCCGCAGGAGCGGCGGGCGCGGCGTGGTACTAGGCCGCGGCGAAGGCGTCGACGTGGAAGCGACAGGCCCGTTGACGGTGAAGACATGGGGTCAGCCGCGCGTCGACGCGTTGATGACAAGACTAGGTCAATAGACTAGGCCGATAAGTTCGGGTCACCGGGGCTCGGCCAACAGCATTTGGACGATAGAGAGAATTGCAACACGACCACATGAGTAGCCGACGCGTTCAGATCCTCGTGGCACTCGTCCTCACCGCGCTGTGGGGCGTGAGCATCTATGCCGGCCATGCCAACGGTCATCTGCGCTTTCTCGATCGCCTCGAGGCGACGCTGACGGATTGGCGGACGCAGGTCCGCGGCGTGCGGGTTCCGCCCGATCTCGTCACCATCGTCGCGATCGACGACACCGTCGTGAAGCGCGGCGGCAGCTATCCGCTGCCGCGCGCCGATCTCGCCCGCGTCGTGGACACCATCGTGCAGTTCAAGCCGAAGGTCGTCGCGATCGACCTGCTGCTGGTCGACCGCAGCGCTGCGATCGGCGACGCCACGCTGGCAAATACGCTGGCGACGGGTCCCATCGTCCTTGCCGCCGCGGCGATCTTCCCGTCCGCCAGCGAGACCGTGGAGACCAGCGGCCAAGGCCCCCTCGCCGCCCTGCCGCAGGCCGAGCGCTTCCTGCTGCCTCTGCCGGCGTTCGCCGATCATGCCGAGGTCGGCGTCGTTAACGTTGCGACCGGACAATCAGGCTCGCCGCTCTCGGTGCCGATGCTGTTCCGGACCAGCGACAAGGTCGAGCTGTCCTTTCCGTTGCGGGTCGCGGCGCGCGCGCTCGACAGGTCTCTGACGATCGCGCCGGACCATCTGATGCTCGGCGACCGCGCGGTGCCGACCGATACCGATTTCGCGCTGCCGATCACCTATTACGGCCCGCGCCGGACCATCCGCACCGTCAGCGCACAGAGCATCTTCGACGGCACGTTAAGTCGCGCGGCGATCGAGAACCGGATCGTCGTGATCGGGGCCTCGGTCGCCGGCGGCGGTGATTTCTACCCAACGCCGTTCGATTCCCTGATGCCCGGCGTCGAAGTGGTCTCCACCGCGATCACCCATCTCGTCGCCGGCGACAGCATCGTGCGCGACCGCAAGGTCCACATCGCCGACGCGCTCATCGCGATCCTGTTGCCGATGCTGCTGGTAGGCCTGCTCGCCTGGCGGCGCAGCGCGCTTGGCATCGTCACCGCGGCCGCGGTGATGATCGCCTGGGCCGGCTTCAATCTGTTCGCGTTCACGCACGGCGCCTGGCTGAACGCCGCGACCACGCTCGCCGCAGCAGTGCCGCCGGTTGCGGTCTTTGCCGGCGTGCAATTGTGGGCGGGAGGCCGCCGCACGCAATATTTCGCAGCCAAGAGCCGGTCGCTCGCGCAATTCCAGGCGCCGGCCGTGCAGGAGTGGTTGGCGCGCGATCCGAATTTCCTGTCGACACCCGTCCGGCAGGACGCAGCAATGGTCTTCATCGATCTCTCCAGCTTCACGGCGTTGAGCGAGCGGATTGATCCAAGCGAGCTCCAGGACATTCTAAAGGCGTTTCACGCGCTGATCGAGAAGACCGCGATCGATTGCGGCGGCATGATCAGCGGCTTTCTCGGCGACGGCGCCATGATCCTGTTCGGCCTGCCCGGCGCAATGCCCGACGACGCCGCACGCGCGCTGAAATGCGCGATCGACCTGCACCGCGGCGTTGAACGCTGGATCGCATCGTTGCCGCCCGCGATCAGGAATCAGCTCGGCTTCAAGATCGGCGCGCATTTCGGCCCGATCGTCGCCTCCCGCCTCGGCGAAAGTCATCAGCACATCACGGCGACAGGCGACACCGTCAACGTGGCGAGCCGGTTGATGGAGGTCGCCGCCCAGAACGGCGCGCGGCTCGCGCTCAGCGATACGCTGCTGGATGCGGCCGACTTTCAGAGCGGTCCCGACGGCGTTCTGTCGGGCCCCCTGCTCACGCAGGTCCGCGGCCGCTCCGGCGTCGTGACCGTCTGGTTCTGGCGCGACCAGGACAGGCCGAACCAGGCCGCGACCAAGGCCGAGATGATCGACTGAACCTTCGTCGTCGTTCCGAGGAAGAGCTACCGCGCTTCCGGCGGTGGCGAGCGGTCCAGGACGTCGCCCTTGGCGCCTTCGAGCAGATCCATGCTGTAAGTCTCGATCACGAGCGGGCCGCGCTTGCGCTGCAATTGCGCGACCTGCGTCACCTTCCCAAAGAGGTCGTGGACGGCGGGATGGCCGTCAGAGCGCAGCTCGTCGACATAGATCAGCTTGCCCGCAAGCAGCTTTGGATCCGGCTCGGGCATGTTGGCCCAGCGGATGCGCTGGTTCTGCTGCGCCACGCAGCTGCCGCGCGGCAGATAGAAGGCGAGCCAGCCTGTCGTGCCGTAGTCCGGCGCAAGCACGCAGGTCGCGCCATTGCGGACGCGCACCGCTTCGATTTCGGCAGCGAGCTCGCGCCAGCCGACGCCGACGCTGCGCACGGTCGCATCGCGGCGATAGCCGGACAGCCAGCCAGTATTGGCCTGCACGATCAGCGCGGCAAACATCACGATGCCGGTGGGTGCGGCCCAGCGCAGGCAGAAATCCGCGAGGCGCCGCTGGCGCGGCTTCCACTGCACGAGATTGGCGGCGGCGGCCGCGGCGACGACGAAAGGCGGATAGACCGGCGCGAACCAGTTGGCCTCGACGCGGGCATGCAGCGAATGCCAGACGAAATAGGCGACGATGGTCCAGAACATCGTCTCGATCAGCACGCGCGAGGCCAGCGCGCCGGCCCGGCGCCAGGTCAGCGCGTGCAGCCCCATCGCGCCGAGGATGAACACCAGCGGGGTTGCGAACGCGATCTGGGTCGGGATCAGTTCGGCAATGAAGACCGGACGAAAATCCTCGATCCTGGCGCGCCCGAGCTGCTTGGCGAACGAGACCCATTGATGATCGGCATTCCAGAGGATCACCGGCGAGAACAGCGCGAGCGCAACGAAACCGCCGAGATACGGCCAGGGCGAGAGAAACCAGTGCCGCAGTTTCGGCACGGCCGCGATCCAGATCAGGATCGCCAGCCCGAAGAACATAGCGGTGTATTTCGACAGGAGCGCCGCGCCGACGGCTGCGCCGACCGCGAGCCACCAGACGCCGCGGCCGCTCTCCAGCACCTTGGCGAGAAAGAACAGCACGAAGCTGGAGGCAACCAGAAGCGGCGCATCGGGCGTGACGATCAGCGTGCCGACCGAGGCCAGCAGCGTCACGTTGAGCAGGATGGCGCTGGTCGCCGCTACCCGCGCACCGCCGAACAGGATCGCAGCGGAGCGATAGATCGCGTAACTCATCGGCAGCGCGAGCAGGATCGAGACCAGGCGGACGCCGAGTTCGGTGTCGCCGGCGATGAGGGTGCCGGCGCGGATGACGTAGGCAACCATCGGCGGGTGGTCGTAATATCCCCCGGCGAGGTTCTGCGACCACATCCAGTAATAGGCTTCGTCGAAGGTGATCGGCGTGACGGCGGCCGCGACGAGCCGCAAGCCGACCAGCGCAATGATTACCAACGCCGTATTGCGGACGATCCGCGCGTCAGTCCCGCCCATCGTGAGCTATTTCTTGCGCCAGACGAACAGTCCGGACATCGCGTAGTTCCACACCACGCCCATCAGCGCCCCGGCCGCACCGGCAAGCCACCAGATCGGCTCCTGGTCGTAGACCGAAAAGGCGACGCCGACATTGGCGAGCAGGCCGACGCTGCACACGATGTAGAACGCGATCAGCCCGCGCAGCAGTGCAAAGCCCTTCAGCCGCTGGTCGCGATAGGTGAGGAAGTTGTTGAGAACGAAATTGCTGGTCATCGCGACGATGGCGCCGGAGGCCTGCGCTTCCGCGAACGGCTCCTTGAACAGCTCGAGCGATATGAACAAGGTGGTGAGATGCACCACGAGGCCGATCCCGCCGACCATCGCGAACAGCAGGAAACGTAACGAGACAGCATCGTTGGTGAACTTCGCCAGCACCAGGCCGAGAAAATCCAGCGCGACCATCGAATCGAGCTTGCTTTCGCCGTGCTGGCGCTCGCCGAACGTGTAGGGAATTTCGATGGCGCGCAAGGTGCCGTTGGCGCTGGCGACGAGGTCGAGCAGGATCTTGAAGCCGTGCACGGAAAGTTTCGGCGCCAGCTGCTCGAAGCGGTCGCGGCGAACCATGAAGAAGCCGCTCATGGGATCGGCGATCTCGACCCGCAGCGCTTTCCTGGCGAGTTCCGTTGCCAGCGCGCTGGCGCCGGCGCGCTGCTTGTTGAAGCCTTCGCTCTTGTAGCCCTCGATGTAGCGGCTGCCGACCACGAGTTCGGCCTGCCCGCTCGCGAGCAGCGACAGCATCTTCGGCAGTTGCGTCTCGTCGTGCTGAAGATCGGCGTCGATCACGGCCGCATAGGGCGCGCTGGAAGCCAGGATGCCCTCGATGCAGGCCCCCGACAGGCCGCGGCGGCCAATACGGCGGACACAGCGCACGCGGCTGTCGCGCTGTGCCAGCGCGCGCACGACATCCCAGGTGCCATCAGGCGAATTATCGTCGACGAACACGACCTCCCAGGCGATGCCGGCCAGCACGGCCTCCAGCCGCCGGTACAGCACCGTGACATTGTCGCGCTCGTTGAAGGTCGGGACGACGACCGACAATTCCGGCGCCGGCGAAGCCGCCTGTGGGGTATCGGAGCCCGGTCTGATCGCTTGATTCATGACGGCAGCGTATATCCGCCGCGTCCTGTGCTGCCAAGAACTTGTGCTGCCAAGAACTTGTGCTGCCAAGAACTTGCGCTGGCAAGCCGGGGTTTCTCTGGGGGGCGGCCCAAAAGGGGCCCTAAAATGCCAACGACCCCGGAACGGCGGGCGGCGCGTACATCCGGCGCAGCCTGTGCTATTCCAAGGTCGTTCCAGCGCCGGAGTTTTCGCTCAACGTCGCCGTTAGAAGCTAAATAGGAACGACAAAGCCGCTTTGCAAGGAGCGAAAGAGGCCCTTTTTCATGCCCTTACTGGTTGGGGACTTCCTTGATCACCGGCCCTCGCGGCACGGGCGCGGCAGGGGCCGCCGGCGCCGTAATGGCGGCCGGATCGGCCTTCGCAGGCTTGGGCGGCTTGCCGTACTGGCCGATCGGCCCGAAGACGACGGCGACCGCAAGCACGATCGCCGCGACGATCGCGCCCAAAATGCCCCCCACCGACTCAGACGACATGGAAACCCATTCCTGTTCCAGATGCGCCCAGTGATACCATGGATGAGCGCGCTGCCGGAAGGGCTTGCCGGACGCACGGGTCGATGGGCTATTTCTGCGGCGGCTTGTGCTTGACGAAGGCCGTCACGATGTCCTTCTGCGCCGCCTCCACCGCTCTGTTCGCGGTCGCGAGATGAGCGCCGGCATCGATACCCGGATATTGCGTGGTGAGATAATCGAGCAGTGCCACCCGGTAGTATTGTCGCTCTGACGGACAGGCTCCGGCGACGGAGCGGCCAAAGTCCTGTTCCGACAGGCCCTGATTGCCGTCGCGCGAATATTCCCGCGCCAGGCAATGCCAATAATCGTCGCGGCCCTGCATGGCGAGCTTCTGCGCACCCTTGGCATCGTCATCGTCGGCCATGACTGAAGATATCATGGCAGCAGATGTCATCATGACGAGCGCCGCTCCCACCACCAGCATCCGCATCTTGTTCTCCTTTTTTCGCAGATCCCGTCGCGAGCTTAGACGGGACGTCGCAACTGGCCAATCACAACTGGTTTGATTAGGATGGAGGCCCTCCTCCCGCATCCGAGATCCTCCCGTGGCCAAAGCAAAAACCGCGTCTAAAAAATCCGGCAACATCTACATCGGCATCGGCGGCTGGACCTTCGAACCATGGCGTGGGGTGTTCTATCCGGAGAAGCTCACGCAAGCCAAGGAGCTGTCCTACGCCGCCTCGAAGCTGACCTCGATCGAGATCAACGGCACCTATTACGGCTCGCAGAAACCGGAGAGCTTTCGCAAATGGGCGAGCGAGGTGCCTGATGGCTTCGTGTTCTCGGTCAAGGGGCCGCGATTCGCCACCAACCGGCGCGTGCTGGCCGAGGCCGGCGATTCCATCAAGCGTTTCTATGATTCCGGCGTGCTGGAACTCGGCCATCATCTTGGGCCGGTGCTGTGGCAGTTCGCGCCGACCAAAAAATTCGACGGCGCCGATTTCGGCAAGTTCCTCGAGCTGTTGCCACGCAAGCTCGAGGGACGCGCGCTGCGCCATGTCGTCGAGGTCCGTCACGACAGTTTCTGCACGCCGGATTTCGTCGCGCTGATCCGCGAATTCGAGACGCCTGTCGTGTTCGCCGAGCACGGCAAATATCCGGCGATTGCCGACGTCGCCGGCGATTTCGTCTATGCCCGGCTTCAGAAAGGCAATGACGAGATCAAGACCTGCTATCCGCCGAAGCAACTCGATGCCTGGGCCAGGCGTTTTCAGGACTGGGCCGAGGGAAGCGAACCCGACGACCTGCCGAAGGTCGACAAGTCCAAGCCGAAGAAGGAGCCGCGCGACGTGTTCGCCTATGTCATCCACGAAGGCAAGGTGCGCGCGCCGGCCGGCGCCATGGAACTGATCGCGCGGGTGAGCTGAGGTGTTTCGCTAAAGGTCTGTCATGGCAAAGCTGAAAAAACTTTTCACCATCGGCTATGAGCAGACGCCGCCGAAGGCCGTACTGGACGAGCTGGAGCAATCCGGAGTCAAGCTGGTCGTCGATGTGCGCGCGGTGACGTCGTCGCGCCGGCCCGGCTTTTCCAAGAAGCAGTTGTCCGCGGGCCTCGACGAACGCGGCATCGCCTATGTCCACCTCGCCGCGCTCGGAACGCCGAAGGAAGGCCGCCTCGCCGCCCGCAGCGGGCAATACGATGTGCTGGAGAAGATTTTCTCAAAGCACCTGAAGACGCCGGAGGCCCGGGAGCAGATGGACGAGCTCTCCGCGTTGGTGAAGAAAGCAGGTCCGGTCTGTCTGCTTTGCTATGAACGCGATCACACCCACTGCCATCGCCAGATGATCGCTGAGATCATCGAGGAGCGTAACGGCGTGACGGTGAAGAATTTGGCGGGACGGCAGATCTAACCTCCGACCGTCATTCCGGGGCGCGCCTCTTGGCGCGAGCCCGGAATCCATCGGGCCGCAGAGTTGGTGGATGAATGGATTCCGGGCTCGCGCCACGCGCGCCCCGGAATGACCATTACCCCTCCCCCGCGAGCCTGAACGTTCCTTCCATCATCTGCACGCAGCACCCGCCGACATGGGCTGAGACGATCTTGCCGTCCTGCTTGCGCACGCGCGTCAGCAGGAGGCTCGGCCGACCCATGTCAAAGCCCTGGCCGACCGTGAGCTTCAATTCGCCATCTCGCGTGGCATCGAGCTCGGCAAACAGCGCGGCGGCTGCAACCGTGGCGCTGCCGGTGGCGGGATCCTCGGTGAGGCCGCTGGCGCCGCGCATGAACATGCGCGCCTGCCGTTCGCACGGCGCCTCCGCCGCGGGCACGTCGCGTGTATAGAACCACACCGAGCGGGCGTCGTCGCGCGGCAAGACCCTGCCGAACGCGGCCGCGTCGGGCCTGGCCCGTTTCAGCGCATCGCGCGAATGCACCTCCGCCACCAGGAACGGCGTTCCGACGCCGACGACCTGCGGCGCGTGGTGATCGATCCTGATGTCATCAGCGGTCAAGGAGATGCAGGCCGCAACGTCAGCGGCGGAAACCTGCGCCAATCGCGACAGCGGCTGCGGCGCGGTGAGTTCGGTGCTGATGACCCTTCCCTGCTCCCGAAAAATATCGACCGGCACCACCCCCGCCTTCTCCTCGAACAAAAGGCGCGGCTTCGGCTCTTTCGCGAGGCTCGCCAGCACGAAGGAGGTGCCGATATTGGGATGGCCGGCGAACGGCATTTCCCTCACCGGTGTGAAGATGCGCACCTCGGCGTCGTTGCCCCTGTCGCGCGGCGGCAGCACGAAGGTGGTCTCCGAATAGTTGAACTCGGTCGCGATCGCCTGCATCTGCTGTGTGGAGAGCCCGCCGGCATCGAGCACCACGGCGAGCTGGTTGCCGCCGAAGGCGCGGTCGGTGAACACGTCGATGGTGATGTAGCGGCGCTGCATCTTTCGCTTCCTCTTCACGCAAGCGCAGCCGCGGTCGGCTGCATCGCCGGCACTCTACAAGCCGGCGACATCGCCCGTCATGCCCCAAAATAGAGTGCAATCGGAGCAATCGCGGAAGACGGATCAAAAGCGGCAGAGCGAACGTGGCGATGCTAGCACTTGCGCGCGTTCACTCTGATCGACGATCAGCCCATCGATAAATCGCAGGTTCTACGCGTAGCTTTGCGCCTTCTCGAACTGCGTGTGCGGCCAGTCGCTGCCCCAGAGCAGTCGATCAAGGCCGTACGCGTTGCGCAGCAGCGGGTAGGCCGTCTTCGCAAAATCTTCGCCGGCCGCGCCGTTGCGATACGGCGCCGAATCTACTCGGCTACCTCCAGCGCGAGATCCCGCGGAGTCCGCCATCAGCGTTCGCAACGCCGGGCTGGCGGACTTCACCGGCCCGGCTTCGTCTCTGCAGCGAGTTAGTACGCGGACGCCGTATTGGGGAGGCAAGGCGGCTGCGTGTAAGGCGCAGAGGCATACGCGCCTGCTGCGGGAGCCCTGACGCAGTCGGTCGCCACGTGAGTTGCGGCGCGGCGCGGCACGCTGTCCCGCGCCGATGCGGCCTGGCTTTGGGTGACAGCAGCGGCGATCAGGGCGGCTGCAACAGGGATCGATCGAGTCATTGGCTTTCTCCGGGTGACAAAGGGAAGCTGAGATTTTCGGCTTCCACCGTGCAAGACCCAAAAGCTACCAAGGATATTTCATCACGCGCCTTCAACGAAACGCGAGCCGCTTCAACGAAACGCGACTCACAAGTGAAGGCGCAGGAGGCGGCCCTCACCCCAGTTGAAACACCGCCACCTTCTGCTCGTAGCCGCGCACCTCGACCTCGCCGAGCGAGACCGCATCGTCGCCGTCGGCGCCCAGCGCGTCGCGGACAGACGCGGAGATCAGGAGCTGCGAGCCGAACTCCTTGTTGAGCGCCTCTAGCCGTGAGGCGAAGTTCACGGTGTCGCCGATCACAGTGTACTCCTTGCGCCGGGGCGAGCCGATATTGCCGGCGACGACCTCGCCGAAATGGATGCCGATGCCGATCTTGAGGGGCCAGCTCGTCTGCGCGTTGATGCGCTCCATCGCGGTCAGCATCTCGCGGCCCGCGGCGACTGCGCGATGCGCGGCGTCGGAGGCCTCGAGCGGCGCACCGAACAGGGCGAGAAAGCCGTCGCCCAGAAACTTGTTCACGATGCCACCCTCGCGGTCGAGAATGTCGACCAGCACGGCGAAGGCGCCGTCGAGCCGGTCGACCACCTCCTGGGGAGTACGCGACTGCGCGCCGGCGGTGAAGCCGCGGAAGTCGACGAACATCACGGCGACTCGGCGGAGGTCGCCGGCGGCACCCGTCCCCTCCGTCATCAGCCGCTCCACAACCTGCGGCGAGACGTGCTGGCCGAACAGGTTGGTCACCCGGTCGCGCGCAGTGGCTGCCGCAATGCTCGCCGCAAATTGCCGCCGCAATCGCGCGCCGACGGCGCCCGCCAGCACGCCGCAAATCAGGATGATGGTGCTGCGGACCGCGTGAAAGTAGATCAGGGGTTCACCGGACTCGCTGACCGAGTTGTAATACAGCGCGACAGCCAGGAGTTCGGCTGCGGCCACAAATCCCGTGAAGGTGGACAGCCAGAAATCAAGCCGCAGCGTCGAAAGAATGATGAAGATGAAATAGGCCAGTGGCAGCACGAACCCGAGCGCCTGGCTCGCGCCCATGCTGTGAATCTGCAGGATCAGGATGATCGTTGGCAGCGACGTTTCGATTGTTGCGCCGATATAGCGCCTTATCACCGGAAGGTCGCGATCGAGCTTGAGGTATCGCCTGATCTGGCTGTGGACCCAGACTTCGAAGAGGACGAAGCCTGCCAAGAGACCGTATTCGCGGACCAGGCCCTCCGTCCCGCGCCAGACCCGGTTCACGATGGCGGGGTCGATCAGATAGGTTGCGGTGAGAAACAGGATCATGACGCAGCCCGTGATGATCAACGCCCTCACCCGCAACAGCTCGGTCCGCAGCACCTCCCGCGTCAGCTCGCGCTCGAAGTCTTCGGACATCACGGCATGCTGCCGGGCCTTCCTGCTCGCAAAGCTGACCATTCCGCCCCCTTGATTCCAGGGGCATCTTGCCTCAATCCAGCGTGCGGCGGAAGCGCGTCACGGCGATGGTCATGGCGAGCAGCATCAGCACCGCCAGCGCCAACGCGTCGAAACGCAAATTTTGCATGCTCGCGCCCTTCAGCATGATGGCGCGGACGATGCGCAAATAATGCGTCAGCGGCAGGCACTCACCGACATATTGCGCCCAGGCCGGCATCCCGGCAAACGGGAACATGAAGCCGGACAGCAAGATGCTCGGCAGGAAGAACATCATCGACATCTGCATCGCCTGGAGCTGGTTCTGCACCAGCGTCGAGATCGTATACCCGATCGCCAGATTGGTCGTGATGAACAGCGTCGAAAGCAGCGCCAGCAGGAACAGATTGCCGAGCACGGGCACGCCGAACAGGCCGACGCCGATGCCGATGATGAGGAACGCCTGCACGAACCCGACCAGCACGTAGGGAATGATCTTGCCGAACATCACCTCGACCGGCCTGATCGGCATCGACAGCAGAGCCTCCATGGTACCGCGCTCGACTTCCCGCGTGACCGAAAGCGCGGTGAAGATCAGCATGGTCATGGTGAGGATGGTACCGACCAAGCCCGGCACGATGTTGAGGCTCGACGCGGCGGCGGGGTTGTAGCGGGCGTGCGCGCGGATCTCGAACGGCATCTCCGGGGGATCTCCGATGTAGAGATCGTGCTTGAGCGCGGTCTGCACGACCATGCCGAGCGAGCCGATCGCCGCGCTCGCCGCCACTGGATCGGTGGCGTCGGCCGCGACCAGCAGCGCCGGCTTATCGCCGCGCCGCACCGCCCGCTCGAAGCCGCGCGGGATCTCGACCCCGAACAGAACCTTGCCGGATTTCAGGAGATTATCGAAATCCTCGACGTCGTGGACTTCATAGAGGAAGCGGAAATAGGCGGTGTTCTCCAGCGCCTTCAGGATCGAGCGTGCGAGATCGGAATCCTCCTGAAGCAGCACCGCGCTCGGCAGATTGTGCGGCGTGGTGTTGATGGCGTAGCCGAACAAGAGCAGCTGCATCACCGGCAGCATCACGATCATCGCAAATGACACACGGTCCCGCTTGAGCTGGATGAACTCCTTGATCAGCATCGCATAGGAGCGCCTCCAGAAGCCGAAGCGCTCCCGGATCGCGTGCTGGGGTTCGTGACGATCGACCGCGCTCATTGGAAATTGTCCTTGGAACGACTCATCAATTCGATGAACACGTCTTCCAGTGACGGCGATGATTTGTGCCAGTGCAGTCCGCTTTTTTCGCGCCACGGCGCGATGCTGGCTTCGAGCGCGGCGACGTCGCGGCCGGAGACGTGCAGCGACGTGCCGAACGGCGCCACCATGTCGATTCCCGGCTTGCCGGTGAGCGCAGCCGTGAGCTCGTTCAGGTCCTCGCCCGTCACGGTGTAGGTCGTCAGCGCGGATTTCGCGATCACCTCGTCCACGGTGCCGTGCACGAGCAGATGGCCATAGGCGATATAAGCGATCTCGTGACAGCGCTCGGCCTCGTCCATGTAGTGGGTCGAGACCAGCACGGTGAGACCGTCGGCCGCGAGTGCATGAATCTCGTTCCAGAAATCGCGCCGCGCTTTTGGATCGACGCCGGCGGTCGGCTCGTCAAGCAGCAGCAGCTTCGGACTGGGCAATGTGCAGGCACCTAGCGCCAGCCGCTGCTTCCAGCCGCCGGAGAGTTCGCCGGCGAGCTGTTCCTCGCGCCCCGAGAGCCCGATCCGCTTGATCATGTCGCGCGCGGCGCCGCGTGCATCGCGAAGGCCGTACAGCCGCGCGACGAATTCGAGGTTTTCGCGGACAGAGAGATCCTGATAGAGGCTGAACCGCTGGGTCATGTAGCCGACCTGGCGCTTGATCTTTTCGGCATCGCGCCTGATGTCGTAGCCGAGGCAGGTGCCCTCGCCGCTGTCGGGCGTGAGCAGGCCGCAGAGGATGCGGATGGTCGTCGTTTTGCCCGAGCCGTTCGGGCCGAGGAAGCCGTAGATCGAACCGCGCTTCACCTGCATCGACAAATCGTGCACGACCTCGCGGCCGCCGAACGACTTGGTCAGGCCCTTGACGTCGATCGCGATGCCATTGCCGCCGTTCATCGCTTGTCCGCCACCGGAGTCTTTGGATTGAGATGGACGTCGATGGGTTGTCCGACACGCAGCGCATCGGGGCGCGATGGCCGCGCCTGGATCAGATAGACGAGCTTGTTGCGCTCCTCGAGGCTGTAGATGACGGGCGGTGTGTATTCGGCCGAAGTTGCGATGAAATAGATCTTCGCGGTGAGATCGGCGGCGCAATTGTCGCATGCGATCCGCACGGTATCGCCGATCGCAAGCTTCGGCAGCTCGGTCTCCGGCACGAAGAAGCGCAGCTTCATGTTGCCGGGCGGCATGATCGAGAGCACCGGCCGCTGCGCCGCCACCATCTCGCCTTCGCGAAAATAGATCTGCTGGATGGTGCCGGCCACGGGCGCAAAGCCCTTGCGCCGCGCCATCCGCGTCTCCGAGGTCGCCACCCGCGCCTCGGCAACGCGCAGGGCGGAGACGGCCGAGTCGAGATTGGCTTGCGTGCCCGAGCCGGTTTTGCTCAGCGAGGCCGCGCGGTCATAGGTCTGCTGCGCATTGGCAAGTGTCGCCTTGTTCTGGTTGAGATCGGCAAGCTGGAGATCGTCGTCGACGGAATAGAGGTGATCGCCGACCTTGACCTCGTCGCCCTCGCGGACGTTGAGCTTGATCACGCGGCCCGCCTCGTCCGGACTGACGAAGATCATGTCGGCCTCGACCCAGCCCTGGAAGCCGGGCTCACGCTTGTCCTTGCACCCGGCAAGCCCGGTCGCGAGGACCAGAACCGCGATCGAACAGAGGCGCGGCAAAAACTGGATCGCGCTTGGCGGCAGCCACGGTCGTCGATCCCTCACCCTGAGGAGCCGCGAAGCGGCGTCTCGAAGGGCGAAGGGCCAAAGCCGGGCCTTCATCCTTCGGGACGCGCATGCCGCGCTCCTCAGGATGAGGTGAGGGATGTTTTGGGACGACCTCATGTCGTGCTCCGTTCGCCAAAAATCAAATCGAGATGGACGCGCAGCATGTCCTGCGCGTCGAGCGGCGCGTGCCGTGCAAACAGGCTCTGCCAGATCACCGCGATCATCGCGGGGGCGACCAGGATCTGCGGGTAATGCGCCAGGTTCTTCTGGCGGATCTCGCCGCGGGCGATGCCGAGCTCGATCAGGGAGCGCATGGCGGCGATGCCGCGAGAAACCACCT
Organism: Bradyrhizobium sp. MI1.3; assembly: GCF_055811695.1. Taxonomy (NCBI): domain Bacteria; kingdom Pseudomonadati; phylum Pseudomonadota; class Alphaproteobacteria; order Hyphomicrobiales; family Nitrobacteraceae; genus Bradyrhizobium; species Bradyrhizobium sp. MI1.3. Next base: position 47,812 of record NZ_JBVVPQ010000057.1, read on the forward strand.
CGCGGTAGTAGAAATCGGCCACGGAGGGAAACCGCGGCCCCTCGGCCACGATCAGACGCACGAGGTCGCCGCGTCTGGTGCCGATCACCTCCTTCAGGAAGTTGCTGGCAAACGTCTCGACGAGATCGCGCACCGAGCCCGCGGGCGGCGGCAATGCCGTCAACCGCGTCACGACAGGCACGATCACCGTCCGCACCAGCTCCTCGAACATCGATTCCTTGTCCTTGAAGTGCAGGTAGATGGTGCCCTTGGCGACACCCGCGCGCTTGGCGATGTCGTCGAGCCGCGTGGCGGCAAAGCCGCGCGCGATGAATTCCTCCATCGCGGCGTCCACGATCGCCGCACGCCGTTCCGCCGCACGCGTGGCGCGGCTCGACGCGGGCACCGCATCGTTGCCAGCGTGCGCAGAGTCCTTTGCGTTGGCGCGAACTGCGGGCGGCGTGGCGGCTTTGGTGGGCTTTCTGGCCATCTACACGATATGACTGACCGGTCAGTCATAGTCAAGACAACACGGCAGACCCAATCTGACCAACAAATTAGTCTTGACTAATTCATTAGCATGCACTAATCTAACACTCATGATTGAAGCCGCCCCAAATCCCATGACCACCGTGATGCGCGCCCTTGCCGATCCGACCCGCCGCGCCGTGTTCGAGCGCGTGTTCGAGAGCAAGGAGATCAGCGTCGCCGAGCTCACGCGGGGAAGCGGCGTGACGCAAGGCGCGATCTCGCAACATTTGAAGTCCCTCAAGCAGGCCGGCCTCGTCGCCGAGCGTGCCGAGGGCCGCAACGTCTATTACCGTGCCGCGCCGCAAGGCCTCGAACCGCTGGTCTCCTGGATGGACCATTACGGCGTGTTCTGGCGCGAGCGCTTCCAGAACCTGCGTGACCTCTTGAAGGAGATCGATCCGTGAGTGCTGCCGAATTGAAAGCCGAAATAAAGGACATCGTCATCGACGAGGTGCTCCCACACGCGCCGGAGACGATCTGGAAGGCGCTGACCAGCGCCCAACTGATCGCGCGCTGGCTGATGCCGCCGAGCGGTTTCGAGGCTGTCGAAGGCAACACCTTCACCTATCAGACCACGCCGGGCGGCGCCTGGGATGGCGTCATCCATTGCCGCGTCCTTGAAGTCATGCCGAACCGGCGCCTCGTCTACGCCTGGAAGGGCGGGAATGAGCGCAACACCGGCTACGGTGCGCCGCTCGACACTGTCGTGACGTGGTCCCTCACCCCGGTCGAGGCCGGCACGCGGATCCGCCTGGTCCATGCGGGCTTCGTCATACCCAGGAACGAATCCGCCTACACGGGCATGAGCGGCGGCTGGAAGAAGGTCGTCCGCCAGCTCGACGAGATCAGCGGCGAAGACAGGTAAGGAGTTATCGCAATGACCAAACCGTTTACCGGCGGCTGCGCCTGCGGCGCAATCCGCTATTCGATCGCCAGTGAGCCCCTGTTCAGCAATCACTGCCAATGCCGGGACTGCCAGCGCGAAAGCGGCAGCGGCCACGGCTCGTACATGACGTTCGCGCGCGCCGGCGTCACCGTGACGGGCGAAGCGAAGCATTGGGACATGGTTGGCGACAGCGGCAATTTGAAGACGCGCGGTTTCTGCGCCCAGTGCGGCTTGCCTGTTTACCTGACCTTCGCGGCCATGCCCGACATCTTCACCATCCGCGCCGCAAGCCTCGACGAACCCGCCCGCTACGAGCCGCAAGTGGTGACTTATGCCGCGCGCGGACATGCCTGGGATCGCCTCGATCCCGACCTGCCGAAGTTCGCAGGCATGCCGCTGGGGGGATAGCTGCCGCGCAAACGGTGCGCTCCCTCCCCCCGCTTGCGGGGGAGGGTTGGGGAGAGGGTGCCACCGCAACGGGACAATCCCCAAGCGGAGAGAGCCCTCACCCGCGCCTTTGGCGCGACCTCTCCCGCAAGCGAGGGCTTTGCGTAAATCGCGAATCTGCGATTCTCTAAGAGACATCTGAAGAGGATCTGGGGATGGCATATCGGC
>NZ_JBVVPQ010000058.1:0-49347 GCF_055811695.1 Bradyrhizobium sp. MI1.3
GCCGCACAAAAAAATACCCCATATCGAGCCTCACTCCCGCTCGGCCAATTAAGCAAAGCCCTCGCAAGCGGGAGAGGTGAAACAACAAGCACCCGCCTCAACTATGAAACCTCAGCCCATCGACGATCTTGTCGATCACCTTGCGCTCGGCGCGCACGGCGAGACCGACGAGGTTGAGATCGGTCCGCGCCACCGCCCTCACCGCTTCGCGGTTGGCAGCATCGTGCGTGGTCTTAAACATGTCCTCGGTATAGACCGCCGGCTTGACGCTGCGCGTCAGCGCCCGATCGAGCGCACGCGTCAATGCGGGACCGTCGGCGCCATAGATCAGGATCGGCTGACCGATCAGCGCGTGATATTTCGTACCCGACGCGTCCTCATAGGGCTCGCCGATGCATTCCGGAAAGGCCGCGGCAATGCCGCTGGTAAGGAAGGCCGCGACGTTGAGCTTCTGCCAGGCCTGAAGATCGGTGCGGATCACGACGGCGATCTTGGTATCGAACTGCATGCAACTCCTCGACTGTCATTCCGGATTCGACGCTACGCAACATCGGAATGACGGCAACAGGAATCAACCCTTCGCGTCGCAGGCCCAGGCGCGGATCACGCATTCCTTGCCGCCGTATTTGTAGCATTCGCGCGTGGCGGCATTGAGCGTGGCCGAGATCTTCGGCTTGACGGCATAGCCATAGGCGCCGCAGGGATTGGAAAGATCGACCGACATCGCGGCGCAGGCGCGCTTCATCGTCACGGTCGTGCAATCGCCCTTGCACTGCTTCTGCGCCGCCGCACGCGCATCGTGCTCGGCGCCATAATCAAAGGCCTGGCCATAGGCGCCGCACTTGCCGACCGCAAATGCTCCGGCGGCGTGCGCATCCGTGATATGGCGAGCGCCCGCGACGCAGACGGACAGCGCAAAGAAAAACATCGCGCAACGGCGCGCGACGACGTTCGAAGCCATGAAAAACCCCTCCCCCCAAGGCAGGCGAAGGCGACTCTAAGCGTCGGTCGTTTCCACTTGGTGAACGCGTGGTTGAAAAGCCGCGCCGGAATAGCGGCATGAATATGCACTTTATAGTTGTGTTTTTCAATCGCGTTATTTAAGGTCGTGAAGCTCAGAGAGCCGGAGGAAGCGACCATGCGCCACATCAATGCAATGCTGTTCGGAATGCTCGCGTCGGCCTGTCTCGTCGGACCCTTGCCCGCATATGCGCAGTCGGTGAACTGGACCTGGACCAACCAGTATGGCTCGACCCTGGCCATCACCAACGTCAACACGACGACAGGTGCCATCACGGGGACCTATACCAACAATGCTGCGAACAGCTGCGACGAAGGCAAGCCGCAAGGCGTGACGGGTTGGCTGGCCTACGGTAGCACTGGCACCGCGATCAGTTTCTCGGTGAACTTCCTTGGCTGCGGATCGACCACCGTGTGGACCGGACAATTGAACAATTCATCGGGATTCCAGGGATTGTGGTATCTGTCCATCGCAGAAGCCGTCGCGTGGAACGGCATCAGCGCGGGCGCCGACACGTTTACGTTCAACACCGGCGACAAGACCCTGTTGACGAAGAGCGGTGTCGAGCTGAAGGCCGGGGTCGAGAAGCTATCGAATACGAAGAAGTAGGCGAGCCGCGGACATCGGCGCTGTGCGCCTTTGCCCACTTCTACGGCAGCGTCAGCCCCGCCGTGCCGCTTCCAATGCCTGCGGCGTGTCGATGTCGAGAAAGGCGCTCTCGCCGTCGACCGGCACTTCGGCGACCGCCTCGGTGTGCTTCGCGATCAGGTGACGCGCGCCGACATCGCCGTCGAGCGTCATCAACTCCTTGAAGAAGCGGCGCGACCACAGCACGGGATTGCCGCGGCGGCCCTCGCTGACGGGCACGACGATGAGATTGCCGCGATCGGGTGCGAACGCGTCGATGAGACGGTCGATCAGACCGGCATCGATCAGCGGCATGTCGCCGAGGCAGACCACAGCGCCGTGGCAAGCTTCGGGAACGGCCGCGATGCCCGCCTTGACCGAGCTTGCGATGCCGCCGGCGAAATCCGGATTCTTGACGATACGCACCTTCAGACCTTGCAAGGCTTGCTCGATCAGCTCGGTCTGATGGCCGGTGACGACGATGACCTCCGATGCTTTCGAGGCCAGCGCCTGCTCGGTCGCAATCCGCACCAGCTTCTTGCCGTCGAGCTCGGCCAGTAGCTTGTTCGGCCCACCCATCCGGGTCGAACGGCCCGCTGCGAGCACGATGACCGCGACGTGGTTGTTGCCCTCGATCTCCGGTTTTGCGCGCGGCTGCGGGCGCGTGACGATCTCCATGAGGAGGCCACCGACGCCCATGCCCATCAGCTCGGACCGCGTCACCTTGATGCCGGCCAGCAGCCGCATCAGTACCCAATCGAACCCGTTCTCGACCGGCGAGCGCGCGCAGCCGGGCGCGCCCAGCACCGGCACGGTGCCGGCCCGGGCAATCAGCAGCAGATTGCCGGGATCGACCGGCATGCCGAAATGCTCGATCTCGCCGCCGATTTCGGTCACGGCCGCAGGGATCACGTCGCGGCGGTCGGCGATCGCAGATGCCCCGAACACGATCACGAGCTCGGCGCCAAGTCCCAGTAATTCCTTGATCGCAGCCGAAAGCGCCTGCTCCTCATGCGGGACCCGCCGCTCGGCGATGATGCCGGCGCCGGCCGGCGCCAGCCGCTCGGCGGTGACGCGCAACGTCTTGTCGATCACCTTGGAGGACAGGCCGGGCAGCAGCGTCGAGACCACGCCGACACGCTTGATGACGTAAGGCGCGATCTTCAGAACGTCGCGACCCGCGGCCTTTACCGCGGCATCACGCAAGTTTCCTTCGACGCCGAACGGGATGATCTTGACGGTGCCGACCATCTCGCCCTCGACCACCGGCTTGAAGGCCGAGAGCGTGGCAAAGGTAATGGCCTCGTCGATATTGTTGATGCGATCCACCGCGGCGCGATCGATCACCAGCACGCCCGGGCGCGCGGCGAACAGATTGGCGCGACCGGTGAAGGCCCGCTCGACATGAATGCCATCACCACCGACGGCGAGCGCGATGCTGGCAGCCGCGATGTCCTCGGAGACATCGCCCTCCTCCATCCGCACCACCACGATTTCCTGGATGCCGGCGCGCTCCAGCGCCTCGACCTCGGTGGGCCCGATCGTCGTGCCCTTCTTCAGCACCAGCGGTCCCTGGCGCAGGGTGTGGACGGTCACCCCGCCGATCGCATCCCTGGGGCTCGCTGGGCCGAACTTCATGCGGCTTCTTCTTTTTCCTTGGGCGGCAGCCGAAGCACCGCCGTGATCTCGGCCATGATCGACACCGCGATCTCGGACGGCGAGACCGCGCCGATCGCAAGCCCGATCGGCGCGTGGATGCGCGCGATGTCGCTCTCCTTGGCGCCCTGCGCCCGCAGCCGGTCGCCGCGCTTGGCGTGCGTCTTTCGCGAGCCGAGTGCGCCGATATAGAAGCAGTTGCGCTCGAAGGCGTGCAGCAACGCGGGGTCGTCGATCTTGGGATCGTGCGTCACCGCGACGAATGCCGTGTAGGCATCCACATTGAGCGGCGGCAGCGCCGTGTCGGGCCATTCCGCGACCAGTGGAACGTCGGGGAAGCGCTCGGGGCTCGCAAAGGCCGTGCGCGGATCGACCACGGTGACGTCGTAGCCGAGCGAGCGCGCCAGCGGTGCCAGGGCCTGGCTGATATGGACGGCGCCGACGATGACGAGCTTCGCGGTCGGGGCATAGACGTTGAGGAAGAGCTTCTTGCCGCCGGCTTCGACGCTGGCGCTTTTGCCCATGCGAAGCTGCTTGTCGAGTTCGGCGCGCAGGGGATCCTTACTGAAGTCCTCGGCCTTCACCAGGCGCTGCTCGCCGCTTTCGGTGTCGGTCACCAGGATCACCGGGCGGCGGGCGGCGCGCTCGGCATTGAGTTCGTGCAGGATTGCGAGCTTCACGGCTAGCCGACTTTCTCGACGAAGACGCGGATGGTGCCGCCGCAGGACAGCCCGACATTCCAGGCAGTCTCGTCGGCAACGCCAAACTCCAGCATCCTGGGCTTGCCGCTCTGGATCACATCCATGGCCTCGGTGACCACGGCGCCCTCGACGCAGCCGCCGGAGACGGACCCCAGGAACGTGCCCTCGTCATTGATGACGAGGCTCGAGCCCGCCGGACGCGGTGCCGAGCCCCAGGTCTCCACCACGGTGGCGAGCGCGACGCCACGACCGGCCTTCTGCCAGTCCTCCGCCGCCTTCAGAATATCCTCGTCGCGATCGAGCATGGCTACCTCTCAGGCTGCGGAGCGGATCAGGCTGCGGTGATGCGGCGGCAGCGGCCCGGAGAGTGTGATGATCAGCTCCTGGATCGAGCTCAAATTATGTACCGGACGGAATTCGTCAACGTGCGGGAGCATCATTTTGATGCCCTGCGCCTTGGCCTCGAAGCCGCCGAACCGCAGCAGCGGGTTGAGCCAGATCAGCCGCCGGCAGGAGCGGTGCAGCCGGTCCATCTCGAAGGCCAGCTTGGAATCGGCCTCCCGCTCGAGCCCGTCGGAGATCAGCAGCACGATGGCGCCCTGGCTCAGCACGCGCCGCGCCCACAATTTGTTGAAATTGTGCAGGGACGCCGAGATCCGGGTGCCGCCGGCCCAGTCCTCGACGGAGGCCGAGCAGCTCGCCAGCGCCTCGTCAGGGTCGCGCTGGCGCAGCGCCCGGGTCACGTTGGTGAGGCGAGTGCCGAACAGGAACACCGAGACACGTTTTCGCGCGTCCCCTATGGCATGCAGGAAATGCAGGAACAGGCGGGTGTACTCGCTCATCGAGCCCGAGATGTCGAGCAGCGCCACGATCGGCGCCGGTTTCTCGATCCGCCCGAGGCGATGGATGTCGATGATGTCGCCGCCAGTGCGCAACGAGGCACGCAGCGTGCGGCGGAGATCGAGGCGCAGGCCGCGGGGATCGGGCCGGTGCCGACGCGTCAGAAGCTCGGCCTGCGGCAACCGCATTCGCTCGACGGCGCGGAGCGCTTCGGTGATCTCGGCCGCGCTCATCTGCGCAAAATCCTTTTTCTGAAGGATTTCCTTGTCCGAAACCGACAGGCGCAAATCCTGCTCCTGGTGCTGTGGCGTCTCCGTCATGCGCGGCTGCGACATCGCTTCCTGCACACGGCGCGAGCCTGCCTGCGGCTTCTTCTTGGCCTGCTCCGGCAACGGCACCGAATCCAGCATGTGCTTCCACTCTTCCGAGGCGCGGAAGAATAGGTTGAAGGCCTGCTTGAAAATCAGCGCATGCTCGTGGCGCTTGACGAAGATCGCCTCAAGCGTGGTGAAGACGTCGGCGCGGTTGCCGATGTCGATCACCTCAAGCGCGCTCATGGCATCGATGACCGCACCCGGCCCGACCGGCATGCCGGCCGAACGCAGCGCGCGGGCGAAGCCCACGATGTTGTCGGCGAACTGCTCGGTCTGCTCAGGCGCCAGGTGATTGATGGCCATAGTCTGCTGTCTCTGCCGTCATTCCGGGGCACGCGAAGCGTGAACCCGGAATCCATTTATCCATAATCCCCGCCGCACAATGGATTCCGGGCTCGCGACTTCGTCGCACCCGGAATGACAAGTTAGTCGCTCGTCGCTTCCTTCAGCACCTTCTGCAAGGTGTCGCCCTGCATCCGCGTGATGTCGTCCTGGTATTTGAGCAGCGCGCCCAGCGTGTCGCCGACCACTTGCGGGGTCAGCGAGCGGGCGTCGAGCTCCGACAGTGCGGTGGCCCAGTCGATGGTCTCGGCGACGCCCGGCGATTTGTAGAAATCCTGATTGCGCAGTGCCTGGACGAAGCGCACGACCTGCTGCGACAATTTTGCGGAGATGCCCGGCACGCGCGACTTGACGATCGCGAGCTCGCGATCGGCGTCGGGATAGTCGACCCAGTGATAGAGACAGCGCCGCTTCAGCGCGTCGTGGATCTCGCGGGTGCGGTTGGAGGTGATGATGACAATCGGCGGGCTCGGCGCCTTCACGGTGCCGAATTCGGGAATCGTCACCTGGAAGTCGCTGAGGATTTCGAGCAGATACGCCTCGAACGCCTCGTCGGCGCGGTCGAGCTCGTCGATCAGAAGGACCGGCGGCCCGGCGACGTCGGGCTCCAGCGCCTGGAGCAGCGGTCGCTTGATCATGTAGCGATCGGCGAAGATGTCGGACGACAATTGATCGCGATCGGTGTCGCCGGCGGCCTCGGCCATCCGGATCGCGATCATCTGCGCGGCGCTATTCCACTCGTAGACCGCCGAGGAGACGTCGAGGCCTTCGTAACACTGCAGGCGGATCAGCTTCCGCCCCAGTGCCGCCGACAGCACTTTTGCGATCTCGGTCTTGCCGACGCCGGCCTCGCCTTCCAGAAACAGCGGCCGACCCATGCGCAGCGACAGATAGGTCACCGTGGCCAGCGATCGCTCGGCGAGATAGCCGCGCGACGTCAGGAGTTCGAGCATCGAATCGACCGATGCCGGCAAGGCACCGGACGTGTTGGCCACTGAGGTCATGAAAAAGCCAGTCTCGCTACGCCCTCACCGGGACAAGTTTGGGCCGAGGCGTGAGGATCACTCACTCCTTGGCGTTGGCGGCGTCGAGGGCACGCCGCGTCAGCACGCCGATGAGGTGCGCGCGGTATTCGGCGCTGCCATGGATGTCGCTGTTGAGGCCGTCCGCCGGCACCTCGATGCCGTCAAGCGCTTTCGCGGCGAAGCGCTTTTTCAGGGCTTCCTCGAACGCGGTGACACGGAACACGCCTTCGGAGCCGGCGCCGGTGACCGCGACGCGCACGTCGGAGGGACGCCGCGCCACGAACACGCCGACCAGCGCGTAACGCGAGGCCTGGTTGCGGAACTTGATATAGGCCGCCTTCTTCGGCAGCGGGAACATCACCTTGGTGATGATCTCGTCGGCTTCGAGCGCCGTCGTGAACAGGCCTTGGAAATACTCCTCTGCCTTGAGGCGGCGCTTGTTGGTGACGATGGTGGCGCCCAGCGCCAACACGGCAGCCGGATAGTCGGCAGTCGGATCGTTGTTGGCGAGCGAGCCGCCGATCGTGCCCTTGTGGCGCACGGCGGGATCGCCGATCTGGCCGGCAAGGTTCGCGAGCGCCGGGATCGCCTCGCCGACGATAGCCGAGGTTGCGACCTCGGCATGCCTGGCGGTGGCACCGATCACGAGCGCGCGGCCCTTCATCTCGATCGTGTTGAGCCCATCGATATGGGAGAGGTCGACCAGATGCGGCGGGCTGGCGAGGCGCTGCTTCATGACGGGAATCAGCGTGTGGCCGCCGGCGATCACCTTGGCGTCTTCGTTCTTCACCAGGAGGTTGGCGGCCTGCCGAACTGTCCCGGGGCGATGGTATTTGAAGTCGTACATCTGAATGTCCTGATCGCAGAGTGCGCGCGCGGTTTACGCGAGATCGGATTTCGCCATCGCCTTGGCGCCGGCGGAGATCGAGGTGACGATGTTCTGGTAGCCGGTGCAGCGGCAGAGATTGCCTTCCAGCTCCTCGCGGATGGTGTGGTCGTCGAGCTCGTTGCCCTTGCGATGGACGATGTCGATCGCGGTCATGATCATGCCGGGCGTGCAGAAGCCGCACTGCAGTCCATGGTGTTCGCGGAAGGCCTCCTGCATCGGATGCAGCGGCGCGCCGTCGGCGGCCAACCCCTCGATCGTCTTGACCTCGTGGCCATCGGCCATCACGGCGAGCGTGGTGCAGGACTTCACGGCCTTGCCGTCCAGATGCACGACGCAGGCGCCGCACTGCGAGGTGTCGCAGCCGACATGGGTGCCGGTGAGCCGCAGATTCTCGCGCAGGAACTGCACCAGCAGGGTGCGGGGATCGACGTTGGCCGTGACAGGATTGCCGTTCACGATGAGGGAGATTTTTGCCATAAGCACTCTCTATCAGCGCCCCGACGGGTCCCGTCGAAGCGGTTCTTATAATTATTCCGACCCATCATATGGGCCATTATGCCCCGGGGCAACATCACCGGGAATGCAAGGCGCCATGACAAAACGCGATATGCCGGAAGGCGCAATGCTTGAGGTATCGGCCCTCAGCCCTGTACCGCCTTGGCGAAGTTCGCGAAAAATTCGTCGGCCAGTTTCTTGGCGGCGCCGTTGATCAGGCGCTGGCCGAGCTGCGCCAACTTGCCGCCGATCTGGGCCTCGACCTCGTAGGACAAAAGCGTGCCGCCGTCCTTCTCCGCAAGCTTAACCACGGCGCCACCCTTGGCGAACCCAGCCACCCCGCCCTCGCCTTCGCCGGAGATCTTGTAGCCGTTCGGCGGATCGAGATCGGACAGCGTGACCTTGCCCTTGAAGCGCGCCGACACCGGACCGACCTTCATCTTCGCCGTCGCACGAAAGCCGCCATCCTCGGTCTTCTCCAGCTCCTCGCAGCCGGGGATGCAGGCCTTTAGCACCTCGGCATCGTTGAGCTTGGCCCACACGGCCTCGCGCGGCGCCGCAAGCTGGACTTCGCCGTTCATCGTCATGGCCATTGGGTGCCTCCCGGGATACCGAACTTGGATCGCGCAACTATAAGGCAGCTCAAGTACCGCACGGAGGCGGCAAAAGAAAGGGTGGCCTCGTCACTTGCAATGCATATTCGCAACTGCAAAAAGCTTGCGCCGCCGGTTTGGGATTGGCACAGGCGGGTCATGGTGGTTAGGTCCCGCACAATATGAGCACATCCCTCTCCCCCCTGCTCGCGCCGATGCTGTCGAGCGTGGCCATGCGCGCGGTCTGCGACGACCGGTCGACCCTCCAGAACATGCTCGATTTCGAGGCAGCCCTGGCCCGAGCCGAGGCGGCCACGGATGTGATTCCCGCGTCCGCGGTGGGCCCAATCGAAACCGCGTGCAAGGCCGATGCCTTTGACATGGCTGCGCTGGCCGAGGCCGCGACGCGATCCGGCAATCTCGCGATCCCCCTGGTCAAGATTCTGACCGCCAATGTCGGCAGGGCCGACGCAGAGGCCGCCCGCTACGTGCATTGGGGCGCGACCAGCCAGGACGTCATCGACACCGCGACCATGCTCACGCTTCGCGCCGGCATCGATGCATTGGACGCCGATCTCAGCCGCGCCATCAAGGGCTTTGCCGCACTGGCGCGGGCCCACCGCAACACGGCAATGGTGGCGCGAACCTGGCTCCAGCACGCCCTGCCGATGCCGTTCGGCCTGAAGGCCGCCGAATATGCCGCAAGCCTCGCCCGCGCCCGCTGCCGCCTCAGGCGGCTCTCCCGCGAGGGCCTCGCACTGCAATTCGGCGGCGCGGCCGGCACGCTTGCAGCCCTTGGCGACAAGGGGCTCGTCGTTTCCGAACGGCTGGCGCAGGAGCTGAACCTGCCGCTGCCCGAAGCGCCCTGGCACACCCATCGCGACCGCATCGCGGAAGCCGCGTCGAGCTTTGCGATTCTCGCCGGAAGCTGCGGCAAGATCGCGCGCGACGTCTCGCTGCTGATGCAGACCGACGTTGCCGAGGCGTTCGAGCCGGCAGGGGAAGGCCGCGGCGGCTCCTCGACCATGCCGCACAAGCGCAACCCGGTCGCGGCCGCAAGTGCGCTCGGCTGCGCAACCATGGCGCCGCAGCTCGCCGCGACGATTTTCGCGGCCCAGGTGCAGGACCATGAGCGCAGCGCTGGCCCGTGGCACGCGGAATGGCCGACGCTGCCGCAATTGATGCTGGTCACCTCCGGTGCCCTCGCAGCCATAGTCGACATCGCGGAAGGACTCGATGTCGATGCGGCGCGCATGCGCAGCAATCTCGATGCGACCCACGGCCTGATCATGGCGGAAGCGGTCACCTTTGCGCTGGCCGAGACGATCGGCAAGAGCGATGCGCATCATCTCGTCGAAGCCGCGAGCAAGCGCGCGGTCGCCGAGAAGAAGCATCTGCGCGAGGTGCTCGCAGCCGATTCGCAGGTCACTGCGCATCTTTCGCCGGAAAAAATTGCGGCGTTGTTCGAGCCGATGGCCTATCAAGGCGCTTCCCAAGCCCTGATCGACCGTCTGCTCGACAGCCTCGAACGCGAATAAAACAGTCCTGAGCGCAAATAAACGGAGACGCCCGCATGCCCATGATCGATGCCGACGGTTGCCTGATCAACGTCTCCGTCGAGGGCCGCGACGGCGGGCCGACGCTGATGCTGTCAAACTCGCTCGGCTGCACGCTGCAGATGTGGGAGCCGCAGATGAAGGCACTGACGCAGATATTCCGCGTCATCCGCTACGACCGCCGCGGCCACGGCAAGTCCAACGTTCCGCCTGGCCCCTATACGATGGAGCGCTTCGGCCGCGACGTGCTGGCCATCCTCGACGACCTCAATATCGAGAAAGTGCACTGGTGCGGCCTGTCGATGGGCGGCATGGTCGGGCAATGGCTGGGCGCGAACGCGCCGGAGCGCTTCGGCAAGCTCATCCTCGCCAACACCTCCTGCTACTATGCCGAGCCAACCAAATGGCTCGAGCGCATCGACGCCGTGAAGAAGGGCGGCATCGCTTCCGTCGCCGATGCCGTTATCGCCGGCTGGCTCACCCAGGATTTCCGCGAGCGCGCGCCCGACATCACCGCCAGGATGAAGGCGATGCTGCTGGCCTCGCCGGTCGAAGGCTATCTCGCCTGCTGCGAGGCGCTGTCGACGCTCGACCAGCGCGCGCTGCTGCCGAAGATCAAGAGCCCGACACTGGTGATCGCCGGCCGCCACGACATGGCGACGCCGATTTCGGCGGGTGAATTGATCCGCTCAAGCATTCCCGGCGCGAGCATGACCATCATCGACGCCGCCCACATTTCCAATGTCGAGCAGCCGCACGCGTTCACCGACGCGGTGGTGGGCTTTTTGACGCAACGTTAGTCACAACCGTCATTGCGAGCGCAGCGAAGCAATCCAGAAATCCCTCCGCGGTGACAGACTGGATTGCTTCGCTACCTCGCAATGACGGAGAGGAGGATAGAGAATGGACGACCAGAAACGCCGCGATGCCGGCATGAAAGTGCGCCGAAAAGTGCTGGGCAATGCCTGGGTCGACAAGTCGATCGCGGGTCGCAATGCATTCAACACCGATTTCCAGGACATGATCACCCGCTACGCCTGGGGCGAGACCTGGACGCGGCCGCATTTCGACGAGCGCACGCGGCGGGTGCTGGTTATCGGCACCATGGTTGCGCTTGGCCAATGGGACGAATTCCGCCTGCATGTGCGCGCGGCCCTCGCCGAGGGCGGCTTCACGCCCGACGACATCAAGGAAATCCTGCTGCAGCAGGCGATCTATTGCGGCGTGCCGGCGGCGAACCACGCCGTCAAGGAAGCCTCAGCGATTGTGCAGGAGCTCGGCCTGCTCAAGACCTAGCGGCGGAGTGGCCTCTACGGTCTTCTGAACGATCTTGGGCGCCGCCTCGGGCCGTTCGATCACCACCACGATGGCGGCACCGAGCAAGAGCAGGAGCTCGGTGGCGTGCAGCCGCAGCGCGGCCATCTCGCCGACCTTCGAAGCCATGATCATGCTCGCAAACGAGATCAGGCTGCCGATCGCAAGCGCAATGCCGAGCGCTTCGTCGCTACCCCCGTTCTTGCGGATGCGGGGAATGCAGAGCAGCGCAAGGTAGATCGCAAAGAACGCCACCACCGTCAGTCGCCCCAGTGCCAGCAGCCAGGCGGCGCGCACCGTGTCCATCCCCGCCATCTGGAGATGGTCGCTGAGGAAAAGCGCCACTGCGACGCTCGGCCGCTCATAGAGGCCGTGCACCGGCGCCACCATGATGTTGAAGGCGACGAGGGTCCAGGCCGGGATGAAATAGGCCGCCAGAAGTGCGCCGTTGACCGAACCGATCCGCCAGTTTCCGAACATGCCGCTTCCCGCTTCGTTTGGTCCGCGCCTTCGATGGAAGGCTTTGCCGGGAGCTAACTCGCATCAGACTGTGGCGGCAATTTAAACCCTTTGTTTACCTTAACCGGCACCCACAGGCTTCCAATTGGGGCACCGGGGGAACCGGTTCCGCCCATTGCGGGGGGAACCAGAGCGCCAAATGATCTCTGTAAAAGCCTTGATGCGGAGGCGGGGCCGGTTGCAGCCGCCAGTTCCCTCCTGTTACAAAACGAGAATGCTTAAGGGCTGCCGGGGCCCGAGAAGAAACCAGCACTCTCTCTCGAAGAGCTCCCTTTGAGCCGCGTCAGATTTGGGTACGGCAGCCTATGGATTATTTCGCCCAGCAGCTCATCAACGGCCTCGTGCTCGGCTCGATCTACGGGCTGATCGCGATCGGCTACACGATGGTCTACGGCATCGTCGGCATGATCAACTTCGCCCATGGCGATGTCTTCATGATCGGCGGCTTCATCGCGCTGATCACCTTCCTGCTCCTGGTCTCGACCGGCCTGACTGCGGTCCCGGTGATCCTCTTGATCGTGATCCTGGTCTCGATGGCGGTCACCGCCCTGTATGGCTGGACCATCGAGCGCATCGCCTACCGTCCGCTGCGCCACTCCTTCCGCCTCGCGCCGATGCTGTCGGCGATCGGCATGTCGTTCGTGCTGACCAACTATTCGCAGGTGGCGCAAGGCGCGCGGGTGAAGCCAGTGCCGCCAGTGATCACCGGCGGCTACACGCTGCACGAGAGCGCCGATGGCTTCATCATCCAGCTCTCCAACATCCAGATCGTGGTGGTCATCACCACCATCGTGCTGCTGGCGATCTTCACCTGGCTGGTGTCGCGCACCCGGCTCGGGCGCGACATGCGCGCCTGCGAGCAGGACCAGACCATGGCGGCGCTGCTCGGCGTCAACGTCGACCGCACCATCTCCATGACCTTCGTGATCGGCGCTGCGCTCGCCGCAGTGGCCGGCCTGATGTACCTGCTCTATTACGGCCTGGTCGATTTCTTCATGGGCTTCGTCGCCGGCATCAAGGCGTTCACCGCGGCCGTGCTCGGCGGCATCGGCTCGCTGCCCGGCGCCATGCTCGGGGGGCTGGCGATCGGGCTGATCGAGACGTTCTGGTCGGCCTATTTCTCGGTCGAATACAAGGACGTCGCCGCGTTCTCGATCCTGATCGTCGTGCTGATCTTCATGCCGACCGGCCTGCTCGGCCGCCCCGAAGTCGAAAAAGTCTGACGGTCGCGCGTGAAAACTCCCTCGATCAATACGGCCAAAACTGCATCGGGCATCCCCGCTCTCCTGAAGACCGCCTGCGTCAACGCGCTGATCGCGCTGGTGCTGTTCTCGCTGATGGTCGGCGTCCGCACCGAAGCCGGTTCCGACGGCCAGCTCACCTATTGGACGCGCTTCGGCGAGGTCGCCTCCCTCGTCGCCGCCGTGTTCGGCGGCTCGATCGTGCTCGAGCTGCTCAAGCAATGGATCGGACCGAGCGGCGCCGAGAAGCTGGTGCCGCCGGCGGTGCAGAGCGGAATGTCGTTCCTCGGCCGCTATCTCGCACCGGCGCTCCTGATCTTCACGCTGCTGGTGCCCGTGATCTTCTATGACCAGCGCTACATCCTCGATCTCGCCATCCTCGTGCTCACCTATGTGATGCTTGGCTGGGGGCTGAACGTCGTGGTCGGGCTGGCCGGCCTGCTCGATCTCGGCTACGTCGCCTTCTATGCGGTCGGCGCCTATTCTTACGCGCTGCTCGCGACCAATTTCGGCTGGTCATTCTGGATCTGCCTGCCGCTAGCGGGCGTCCTCGCCGCATTCTGGGGCGTGCTGCTCGGCTTCCCCGTGCTGCGCCTGCGCGGCGACTATCTCGCCATCGTGACGCTCGCCTTCGGCGAGATCATCCGCCTCGTCATCATCAATTGGCAGGATCTGACAGGCGGGCCCAACGGCGTCTCCAGCATTCCCCGCCCCTCCTTCTTCGGTATCCCCCTCGACAACAGCGACAACGGGCTCGCCGCCAGGCTCGGCATCGAATATTCGCCGACCCACCGCATCGTCTTCCTGTTCTACCTGATCCTGGCGCTCGCGCTGCTCACCAACTGGGTGACGATCCGGCTGCGCCGCCTGCCGATCGGCCGCGCCTGGGAAGCCCTGCGCGAGGACGAGGTCGCCTGCCGTGCGCTCGGCATCAACACCACGACCACCAAGCTCACGGCATTCGCGACCGGTGCGATGTTCGGCGGCTTTGCCGGCGCGTTCTTCGCAACCCGCCAGGGCTTCATCAGCCCGGAATCCTTCACCTTCCAGGAATCGGCGCTGGTGCTCGCCATCGTCGTGCTCGGCGGCATGGGCTCGCAGCTTGGCGTGGCGCTCTCCGCGCTCGCCATGATCGGGGGCTTCGAGCTGTTCCGCAGCCTCGAGAGCTACCGCATGCTGGTGTTCGGCATGGCCATGGTGCTGATCATGATCTGGCGGCCGCGCGGCCTGATCGGCCATCGCGCGCCGACCGTGTACCTGACCAAGGCCCACGCGATCTCATCCGACCTCGTCAAGGAGGGGCACGGATGAGCCGCGACCAGATTCTCGAGGTCGACCGGCTCACCATGCGCTTCGGCGGTATCGTCGCAGTCCAGGACCTGTCGTTTGCTGCAGAGCGGAACAAGATCACCGCGCTGATCGGACCCAACGGTGCCGGTAAGACGACGGTCTTCAACTGCATCACCGGGTTCTACAAGCCGAGCGGCGGCGCCATCCGCCTCAGCCATGACGACGGCAAGGTGATCGCGCTGGAACGGCTGAACGATTTCCGCATCGCCAAGCAGGCCAAGGTCGCCCGCACCTTCCAGAATATCCGCCTGTTTCCCGGCATGACCGCGCTGGAAAACCTGATGGTGGCGCAGCACAACGCGCTGATGCGCGCCTCCGGCTTCACCTTGCTCGGGCTCATTGGCGCGCCCGTCTACCGCGGCGCCGAGAAACGCGCGATCGATCTCGCCACCGACTGGCTCAAGCGGGTCAATTTGCTCGATCGCGCCGACGATGCCGCCGGTAATTTTGCCTATGGCGACCAGCGACGGCTCGAGATCGCACGCGCGATGTGCACCGAACCCGCGCTCTTGTGCCTGGACGAACCCGCCGCCGGCCTCAATGCGCGCGAGAGTGCCGCCCTGAGCGAACTGCTGCTGTCGATCCGCAACGAGCTCGGCACCTCGATCCTGCTGATCGAGCACGACATGTCTGTGGTGATGGAGATCTCCGACCACATCGTGGTGATGGACCACGGTGTGAAGATCTCTGAAGGCTCCCCGCGCGAGGTTCGCGACGATCCAAAGGTGATCGCCGCTTATCTCGGCACCGATGAGGAAGAGGCGGTGGCCGTGATGGAGAGCGGGTCGTGACATCGCCCACTGCCCTGCTCGCGGTCCACGGCCTTCGCGCCTCCTACGGCAAGATCGAGGCGCTGAAAGGCGTCGACCTCGATATCAATGCCGGCGAGATCGTGGCGCTGATCGGCGCCAATGGTGCCGGCAAATCGACGCTGATGATGACGATCTTCGGCAAGCCGCGCGCCCGCGCCGGCCAGATCCTGTACGAAGGCCGTGACATCACCGAAGTGCCCACCCACGAGATCGCGCATTTGCGCATCGCGCAATCGCCGGAAGGCCGCCGCATCTTCCCGCGCATGAGCGTGGCGGAAAATCTCCAGATGGGGGCGGACGCCACCGAATGCACCGACGCGGAACGCGAGACGACGCTACAACGCGTGTTCACGCTGTTTCCGCGGCTGAAGGAACGCTACGGCCAGCGTGGCGGAACCCTGTCCGGCGGCGAGCAGCAGATGCTGGCCATCGGCCGCGCCTTGATGAGCCGTCCTCGCCTGCTCCTGCTCGACGAGCCCTCGCTCGGTCTGGCGCCGCTGATCGCGCGCCAGATTTTCGATGCGATCCGCACCCTGAACCGGCAGGATGGCCTGACCGTGCTGATCGTCGAGCAGAACGCCAACCATGCGCTCAAGCTCGCCCATCGCGGCTATGTCATGGTCAATGGCCTGATCACGCTGGCCGGGACCGGCGCCGAGTTGTTGCAGCGCCCCGAGATTCGCGCCGCCTACCTGGAAGGCGGCCGGCACGGTTGAGGCCGCCCAAGGCGAACCCGTGCTGCCGAATGTGGCGAGATATCTCTGCCCATGCCCGTATTTTGCCGGTGACTTCTCCTCGAATTCATTCAAGAATGGCGCCGGTTTGAACCGGGTATGCCCGGTAACTTCCACAGGCGACCACCCTCGAGGTATCTCATGAAATCACTGAAGCTCATCGGTCTGGCATTCGGCGCATCGATCGCGCTGTCGAGCGCAGCATTCGCGCAGGATGTCACCGTCGCAGTCGCAGGTCCGATGACCGGCGGCGAGTCCGCTTTCGGCCGCCAGATGAAGAACGGCGCCGAGATGGCCGTAGCCGACATCAACGCCGCCGGCGGTCTCAATGGCAAGAAGCTCGCGCTGTCCGTCGAGGACGACGCCTGCGATCCGAAGCAGGCGCGCTCGATCGCCGAGAAGATCGCCGGCGCGAAAATCCCGTTCGTGGCCGGGCATTATTGCTCGTCGTCGTCGATCCCGGCGTCGGAAGCCTATGCCGACGGCAACGTGCTCCAGATTACTCCCGCCTCCACCAATCCGAAGTTCACCGATAGCGGACTGTGGAACGTGGCGCGTGTCTGCGGCCGCGACGACCAGCAGGGCCTCGTCGCCGCCCAGTACATCGCCAAGAACTACAAGGGCAAGAATATCGCCATCCTCAATGACAAGACCACCTACGGCAAGGGTCTTGCGGACGAGACCAAGAAAGCGCTCAACAAGGCGGGCGTCACCGAGAAGATGTACGAGTCCTACAATAAGGGCGACAAGGACTTCAACGCGATCGTCTCGCGACTGAAGCGCGACAACATCGATCTCGTCTATGTCGGGGGCTACCATCAGGAGAGCGGCCTGATCTTGCGCCAGATGCGCGACCAGGGCCTCAAGACCGTGCTGATGGCCGGCGACGCGCTCGCCGACAAGGAATACGCCTCCATCACCGGCCCGGCCGGCGAAGGCACGCTGTTCACCTTCGGCCCCGATCCGCGCAACAAGCCGACCGCGAAGAAGATCGTCGAGGCCTTCAAGGCCAAGAACATCGATCCCGAGGGCTACACGCTCTACACCTATGCGGCGATGCAGGTCTGGTCGCAGGCGGCCAAGAAGGCCGGCACCACCGATGCCAAGAAGGTCATGGCGGCCATCAAGGCCGGCAAGTGGGACACCGTGATCGGGCCGATCGAGTATGACGCCAAGGGCGACATCAAGCAGCTCGACTACGTCGTCTACAAATGGGACGCCAAGGGCGGCTACGCCGCGATCAGCGGCAACGGCACCTAAGCACGGTTGCCGGGGCCTGAAGGCCTCATCAAATCATCATCGCGCCCCGGCTTGCCCCGGGGCGTTTCTTCCTGCGTCAGGATCAGACGGCTGCGGGCAGCGCGCCGTCCGCCGCGACTTGGGCCTTCCTTAGCGCTTGAAGAAGATCGTTCGGCCGAAACGGCTTTTGCAGGCAGACCACGTTGGCAAGGTGAGGCGATTGTTCCATGAAATCCAGCGCCGTCATCCCCGACACGGCAACGACCGGGAGGGTCGGTGCAAGCTCGCGCAGGGTCGCGATGACCTCGACGCCGCTGGTATCGCCGAGGAAAATGTCCACGATTGCCGCATCGAAGCGGGCCTCGGTGAAGGCTTTTGCCCCGGCTGCGCCGCTATCGGCCTCAACGACGTCGTAACGGTTGACGCGCAGCACGATCGCGACCATCGCCCGGACGTCCTTCTGGTCGTCGATGATGAGAACGCGGGGCATAGGAACAACTCCCGGATCGTGAAATCAAAATGCTGATTCAAACCTGGAACCCGTAGCAACGGGAGAGCATTATAGCACCGTCCAGTAAAGCGCATCTTACCCGATCCCCTGTGCGCGTTCCCCCCAAAATTAAGTAAGCTGTAACCTTCGGTTGAGTCGCGGTGGGTTTTGTCATGATGCGTGCCCAGAACCCGCTACCATGGACGGAAACTGATTAAGCCAAATGAGATTGGCAAAAATGCTCAAGACCGATCTGCGAGAGCTGCACGTGTCCGCGCCGACCGATCGGAACACATTCCTTTCGACGCTGCCGGCCACCCCGAAAGACCGCACCGCAGCATTGACGATCGTGGGCGTCTCCTCGATCCTGTTCGCAATGGCCGTGCCCTTCGCAGGTATCCCGCTGCTGCCTGTGCCAGCCTTCGTCGCGAGCTATCAATCCGCTCTCGTCGTCGCGGACATCGTGACGGCGGTCCTGCTGTTGTCGCAGTTTGCGGTGCTCAGGACCCGCGCGCTGCTCGTGCTCGCGGCCGGCTATCTGTTCACCGCCGCCGCGGCCGTGGTCCACGCCCTCACCTTCCCCGGACTCTTTTCGCCGACCGGGTTGCTGGGGGCCAACCAGCAGACCACGGTCTGGCTCTACATGATCTGGCACGGCGGCTTCCCACTCTGTGTGCTGGCCTATGCCTGGCTGAAGGAGGCCGAGGGCGGCGCCAGGATCGCGGGCTCGGCAAGCAAGGCGATCTACGCCAGCGTGGTCGGCGTCGTCGCGGTCATGATCGTCTTGACCTGGGCCGTCACTGCCCAGCACGACCTGCTTCCGGTCCTGCTGCGCGATGGCCGTTACACGCAGATCATGATCGGCGTGGTGTCCTTTGTGTGGTCCTTGAGCTTCGCCGCGCTGGTCTCGCTGTGGTTCCGCCGTCCGCATTCGGTCATCGATGTATGGCTCATGGTGGTGATGTGCGCATGGCTGTTCGACATCGCGCTGTCGGCGATCGTCAACGTCGCGCGCTTCGATCTCGGCTTCTACGCCGGTCGTGTCTACGGCCTTTGCGCGGCGACCTTCGTGCTTGCGGTGCTCCTGATCGAAAATGTCCGCCTCCAGGCGCACACGCTGGGCCTCGTCGGCAGGCTGCGCCAGCAGTCGGCATTGGATCGCGACTACTACGGCAAGCGCCTTGCCCTGTACGGCGCCGTCGTCGAATCCGCCAATGATGCCATCATCACGAAGACGCTCGACGGCGTCATCACGGGCTGGAACAAGGCCGCCGAACATCTGTTCGGCTATGCCGCCGCGGAGGCCATCGGGCAGCCCATCGACATCATCGTCCCGGAGGACCGCAAGGCCGAGGTCAGGGGTATCCTGAACCGGGTCGGCGGCAACGAAACGATCGCCCAGCACGAGACGGTCCGGATCCGCAAGGACGGCCGGCGCGTCGATGTCGTCCTCAATGTTTCTCCGCTCAAAACAGCCAGCGGAGAGATCATCGGCGCCTCCAAGATCGCCCACGACATCACGGAAGAGAAGCAGGCACGAGAAAAACTGCGCCGCGAGGTCGAGGAGCGGGAGCGGATCTTCGAGACCTCACAGGACCTGATCCTGGTCACCGACGGTTTTGGCAATTTCATCCAGGTCAGCCCGAGCGTGAAGACCATTCTCGGCTTGAATCCGGAAGACATGATCGGGCACAGCGCCACCGAGTTCATTCATCCCGATGACCTCCAGAAGACGCGCGACGAGATGCGCGCGGCGCGGCGTGGCGCGGTCAAGCGCAGCTTCGAGGCACGCTACTACCATTACGACGGTCACGAGGTCACGCTGAACTGGATGGGCACCTGGTCCGAGCCGGTCAAGCGCCATTTCTTCATCGGCCGCGACCTCACCGAGAAGCAGGCAGCCGAGGCGCAGTTCAGGCACGTCCAGAAGATGGATTCCATCGGTCAACTGACCGGCGGTGTCGCGCACGACTTCAACAATGTGCTGACCGTCATCACCGGCACCATCGGCATTTTGGCGGACGCCGTCGCTGACCGTCCCGAACTCGCCGCCATCACCAAGCTGATCGACGACGCCGCCGAGCGCGGCGCGCAACTGACCAAGCATCTGCTCGCCTTCGCCCGCAAGCAGCCGCTCCAGCCGCGCGAAATCGACGTCAACGCATTGACGCTCGAGGCCGCAAAGCTCCTGCATCCCACGCTTGGCGAGCAGATCACCATCATGCCGCAGCTCACCGAAGATGCGTGGCCGGCACTGATCGACCCGGGTCAGCTTTCCACCGCGATCCTCAATCTCGCGCTGAACGCGCGCGATGCCATGCCCGACGGCGGCACGCTGGTGCTGGAGACCCGCAACATCTTCCTCGACGACGGCTATGCCAGCATGAATCCCGACGTGGTGGCCGGCAATTACGTCATGATCGCCGTCAGCGATACCGGCTCCGGAATCCCGCCGGAGTTGATGGACCGGGTGTTCGATCCCTTCTTCACCACGAAGGAGGTCGGCAAGGGCACCGGCCTCGGGCTCAGCATGGTGTTCGGCTTCGTCAAGCAGTCCGGCGGACACATCAAGATCTACAGCGAGGAAGGCCACGGCACGAGCGTGAAGATCTACCTGCCGCGCTCGAGCGGCGTGCAGGAGACCGAATTCGAGGCGCTCCAGAACGCACCCGTCACCGGCGGCCGCGAAAAGATCCTGATCGTCGAGGACGACGCGCTGGTACGGCAATATGTCGTGACTCAGATCAAGAGCCTCGGCTATACCGCCCTCGAAGCCGCCAACGCGGCCGAGGCCCTCGTCATCATCGACGCCGACAAGAACATCGACCTGCTGTTCACGGACGTCATCATGCCCGGCAGCATGAATGGCCGCCAGCTTGCCGATGAGGCGGCTCGCCGCCGCCCCGACCTGAAGACGCTGTTCACCTCGGGCTACACCGAGAACGCCATCGTTCACCACGGGCGGCTCGATTCCGGCGTGCTGCTGCTGGCAAAGCCCTACCGCAAGTCCGAGCTCGCCAAGATGCTGAGGACCGCCCTGGCGGGTTGAGCCTGCGGCATCCCTGCGATATCGCTGAAGCGGACGCCTTTCAGCCTGCGGAGCCGCCTTGAAAAACCTTCTCACCGATATCGCCGGCGTCCGCGTCGGCCATGCCGAGGATGCGGAAATCGCCACTGGCACGACCGCAATCATCTTCGACGCCCCCGCGGTTGCGGCCATCGATGTTCGCGGCGGCGGACCCGGCACGCGCGAAGACGCGTTGCTCGACCTCGCCAGCACCGTCGATCGCGTTGACGCGATTGCGCTGTCCGGCGGCTCCGCCTTTGGAATCGACGCCGGCGGCGGCATCCAGGCCTGGCTCGCCGAACAAGGCCGCGGCCTTCGGATTCGCGAAGCGGTGATTCCGATCGTGCCGGGCGCGATCGTTTTCGACCTGCTCAACGGTGGCGACAAGGCCTGGGGACGCTTCGCGCCCTATCGCGATCTCGGCTACGCCGCAGCGTTGGCTGCCAGCGACGATTTCGCACTGGGCAGCGTCGGCGCCGGCCTTGGAGCCACCACCGCAACCTTCAAGGGCGGACTGGGGTCAGCCTCCGCGGTCCTGGCCAATGGTATCAAGGTCGCCGCGATCATGGTCGTCAACGCGGTCGGCAGCACAACCGTTGGCGAGGGGCCTTGGTTCTGGGCTGCGCCGTTCGAGGAGAACGGCGAGTTCGGCGGGCGCGGCCTGCCGTCCGCGTTCACGCCGGACATGCTGGCGATGCGCATCAAGGGCGGCGCTGCGGCGAGCGCACGTGAGAACACCACGATCGGCCTCGTCGTCACTGATGCCACGCTCACCAAATCCCAGGCCAAACGTCTCGCGATGATCGCGCATACCGGGTTCGCCCGTGCGATTTATCCGGTGCATGCTCCAACCGATGGCGACGTGCTGTTCGCCGCCGCAACGGGCGAGAAGCCGATCGAGCCGCTGGTTGGCCTCACCGAGCTCGGAACCGTCGCCGCCAACGTGGTCGCACGCGCGATCGCGCGCGGCGTCTATAATGCGACGGCCCTGCCGTTTGCCGGCGCACTGCGGGCGTGGAAGGATCGGTTCGGCTAGAAACGAAATGGCGGAAACGGCGTTACCCCGAGGGAACGAGGCGCACCGCCATGCCGTCTTCCGTGATCCGGTTTGTCCGCTATGCGCCCGCGACGCGCGAACTGAAAGTGACTTTCGTCAGCGGACGCCTCTATGTCTACGAGGACGTCCCGCCCGAGGTCGCCGCCGCATTCAAGGCCGCGCGCTCAAAGGGTACCTTCTTCAATCAAGAGATCCGCGATCGGTATGTCTACCGTGACATCACTCACGAATATGCGGGCTAGCCGTGAGCAGGGTTACACGCTCATCGACATCGATGAACCTGCAGTCGCTGAGGCGCCTTGTCCCTGCCCGCCCTGCCGCTGCATCAACTGCGCGAACAGATCGTACGCCGAATTACGAGAGCTGGAGGCGCCCGGGACCGTCGTCGACATCTTGAAGCCGTCGGCGTAGGTGACGGTGGTGGTGGTCGATCCGTCGGCGCCGGTCGTCGAGGTCGAGGTCGAGCCGCCCTTGGCCTGCGAGGAGGAATCCGAGCCGCTGCCGGACGCATCGCCTGCACCTTGCGCGTGATGGTGGCCGCGATGGCCGCTCTTCAGCGCCTTCGACATCTCATCGAGGCTGACGCTGCCGTCCGTGTTCGAATCCAGCTTCGAGAAAACGTCGTCGGCCTGCGCGAGGTTGGTGCCGCCGGCACCGAGCGCATTCTCGAATTCCGATTTGGTGATCTTGCCGTCGCCGTCCCCATCGATCTGCGAGAACAGATCCTTCAGGGCGGCGTCGCGGCGCGTCGAGGACGAGGACGTCGAACTCGACGAGGTCGAGCTGGCGGCGCTGCCGGTGCTGTCCGAGGATTGGCTCTGCGCGGCGAACAGCGCGTTCATCGTCTCCGGCGAGATCTGCGGGGTTTTGCCCGCATTGACCGACGAGGTCGCGCCGGTCGTGCTGTTGCTGCCGCTGTCGATCGCGAACGGATTGGTCGCAGGCTTTTGCGAGGACCCCGTCTTCTGCGTCGACGAGGACGATTTCGAATTTGTCAGCGACTGGATCGCGTCGAGCGCGCTCGATACGGCCCCAAGAGCGAACAACATTGCACAACTCCAACCGATGCGGCATGCCGCGGCCAATGTTCTGTTCAGGTGAAGTCAGCAAGCGCCGTGCCAGCGCAAAAAGCTCAATGAAATCCGCTTTCACCGCACTTTGCACGGCCGGGAACACCGGCAATTCATGCCGGGCGCGGCAGAAATTTCCGCCCACAGGAAGCACGCCGCCCCTGCATTGCCCGGCTGAGAGGCCCATGTTAGGCGAGTCCATCTTTCACGGCCGCCACGGGAAACCGCCATGACCCAAGCCTTCGCTCCCCGCCCCCTGGCAATCGCGCCCTCGATCCTGGCTTCGGATTTCTCCAGGCTCGGCGAGGAGGTGCGCGCCGTGGAGGCCGCCGGAGCCGACTGGATCCATCTCGACGTCATGGACGGGCACTTCGTTCCCAACATCTCGTATGGCCCCGACGTCATCAAGGCGATGCGTCCGCACACCAAGAAGATCTTCGACGCGCATCTGATGATCTCGCCCTGCGACCCCTATCTCGAGGCCTTCGCGAAAGCCGGCTGCGACCACATCACCGTGCATGCCGAGGCCGGTCCTCATCTGCACCGCTCGCTTCAGGCGATCCGCGCACTCGGCAAGAAGGCCGGCGTTTCGCTCAATCCGGGCACGCCGATCAGCGCGCTCGAATACGTCCTGGACCTGGTCGACCTCGTGCTGGTGATGTCGGTCAATCCCGGCTTCGGCGGCCAGGCCTTCATCCCCTCCGCGATCGGCAAGATCCGCGACATCCGCGCAATGACAGCGGGCCGCCCGATCGACATCGAGGTCGATGGCGGCGTCGGGGCCGACGTCGCAGGTCCCCTGGCCGCGGCCGGCGCCAACGCGTTCGTCGCGGGCACGTCCGTGTTCAGGGGCGGCACGCAGGACGCCTACAAGACCAACATCGCCGCAATCCGCAACGCCGCCGCGGCTGCACGCGGCGAGGCGATCTGAGGGCCCGCACAGCTCCGCAGACGTGCGGCTTCTACGGGTGCTGCGGCGCGCAATGCCTAAATTTGCAACCTTGATCCGTACTCCTCCGGGCTTCCCTGATTCGCGCAAATCACCGCTAGTGATTCTTGCCTATTTTCGCGGGAGCACATCATGACGACGACCCTGGTTTGGACTGGCGTGGCGTTGTGGCTTGGTTTTTGTGCGTTTGTTGTGTTTGGTCCATCGGCCGGACCGGTGAAGGTCTCGGTACGCTCGACCCGCATCGCCCGCCGCGACTGGTATCGGGCCTGACCCCATGCAGATCGCGCTGGTGAAGCGTCAGCCGAAGCGTCGGTGCCGCATCCCGCGGCGCCCACATCCCGACCTCGATTTCTTCTTCGGTCGGCTCGAACGCACCGAAGGCGAGATGCGCGACGACACCGGGCCCGAGACCGGCCTGGATCACCCGCTCCGGTCACCGCGCCGGCAATGAATTCTTTTCTGGACCAAGCTCATGAAGCCGCATTGCCCGAACTGCCTGAAGGAAATGACCAAGGCATCTGCGTCGCGTAATCTGTTCAACTGCGAGCCCTGCCGCGAGATCATCCAGTTCTTCGGCGGCAGCGCGGATCACGGCGAGCCGGGGCCGCAATTCTCCTGGCCGATCCGCCGCAAGCGCTCCGTCCACACCGCTCACGCGGCCTGAACCTCCACGATCCAGAGCGCGGCCCTATCCGACCTCCTCGCCCGCATCCGCAGCCATTCGCGGCGGCCGGACCACGGTGACGGTGCAGGCCGCTTCCGAGGCCACCTTGGCCGAGACGCTGCCGAGCAGCGTGCGCCTGAACGAGCCCTGCCGCGCGCCGATGATGACGTGGTCGACGTGGTTGACCTCGCAAAACTCCAGGATGGCCGCCGCGGGATCGACGGCTTCCAGCACGTGAGCCGACAGCCGGCTCTCATCGAGCTTGAGCGGAGTGGCCCAGTGCCTGAGCGCCACCAACCGGTCGATATGCTTGTTGGAGCCCTGCTCATCCAGCGTCCTGTCAATCGCGATGCGGTTGAGCTTCAGCACGTTGAGACATGCGAGCCGCGCCGACGGCAGCGTGGCGAGAATGCGTTCCGTCGTCATGCGCAGAGCCTCGTTCAACTCCGGCTCGCCTTCCGCCGTATCGAGCGCGACCGCAACGATCGGGCTCGATGCGATTTGGGCTGCGACATCCGATTTTGCGCGGGGCGCCATGACACCCTGGTTGAACCGGCGGCGCCATGCGACGCTGAGCGGATCGCGCTTCATTCGCTCCGAGCGCATCGTGAGCCTGATTTGGTCCGGATGGGTCAGATCGAAGGCGAGTTGCGACGCCGTCGGATAGCGCCGCACCGGCTCGATCTCGAGGCATCGCAGCGCCACCTCCTGGAGCCAGGGCGGATAGTCGGCGCGAAGCGAGCGCGGCGGGTGCGGATCGCGCCATAGCCGGCGCCGCATCGCACGCAGCGTCTCGCCCTCGCCGAACGGCCGCTCGCCGGTCGTGAAGAAATAGAGCAGCACGCCCAGCGAGAACAGATCGCTGCGCGGATCGTCGCGCACCCCTGACAGCCGTTCCGGCGCCATATAGGGCGCGGTGCCGTAAGGCAGGCGGAATTCCTCCTGCAACAGGTCCGGCAGATGGTTGTGATGCGACAGGCCATAGTCGATCAGCACCGCCTCGCCGCTCTCGCGGAACATGATGCTGCTCGGCTTGATGTCGTGATGGATCACGTTCTGCCGGTGCAAATCCGCGAGCCCCGTCGCGATCCTGGCGACGAGCTGCCGCGCCTCGTCATACGGCAGCGGCAGGTCGGGCAACCGCTTGTAAAGCGTGGTCCCGGAGATGCGCTCGATCACGACATAGGCCTGGTGGGCGAAATCGCCGGTGCCGAAACATGAGGGCACGTGCGGCCCGGCCAGCCGCGGCAGGATCATCATCTCCATCTCGAAGGAGACGATCGCGGCAGGGTCCTCGCCCTCCGACACCCGCGGAATTTTCATCAGCAGCGGCACGTCGAGGCCGGGACGGGTGACGGTCCACAGCGTCGCCATTCCGCCGGCATGGACGCATTCGCCGATCGTGTAGCCGTCGATCGCTGCGCCTGATTTGACGAGGGGTTTCGGCATCGGCCTCTAGCGCCCCTGCGACAGCCGGTCGGCGAGCCAATGCGGCAGGCCGTTCTCACGGATCCGGTTCGCGGCCGTCTCGACGTCGTAGGGCGCGCGGCAATAGGTGATCTGGCACGAGACCGTGTCGAACAGCGCGAAAGCCGCGGATGGATCGCTATCGCGCGGCTGGCCGACCGAGCCGAGCACAGCAAGCCATTGCCGCCCGCGCAGCAGCGGTACGGAGACGTCGGTCTTGGGCACGAGTCCCGACATCTTCGCCGTCACCGACATCGAATAGATCGCCGGGCGGTGGATGTGGCCGCAGAACGTGACATGAGCTGGCGTCGCGATCAGGCTTTTGGCGGCGTCCGCGGTCGATCGGACATAGTGCCAGCTCCGGGGGCTCGAGGCTTCCGAATGCACGAACAGGCGATCGCCGTCCTCCACCAGCATCGGCAATTCCGCCAGGAACCGCCGCTGCGCGGCGTCGAGCCGGCCGCGGGTCCATTCGATCGCGATTTGCGCCTCGGCATTCATGGTCTCGGCCGAGGAATTCACCGCCTGGTCATGATTGCCGCGCACGGCGACGGCGCCCTGGGCGACCAGCTCCATCGCGGTATCCACCACCCATTCCGGATCGGCGCCATAGCCGACAAAGTCGCCAAGCAGGATGAACCGCTCGGCGCCGCGCGCCCGCGCGACCTTCAGGCACGCCTCGAACGCCTGCCGGTTGCCGTGGATATCCGAGAAGACAGCGAGAAGCACGCACCCTCCAACCCTCGAACCTTATTGGGAGCCGATAAGGCCAAATTGAGGGAGGTCAAGAACATGCGCCAGCGGCGCGCGGTTTGCCAGCGGTGCCCTGTTGCGATGGTGAAGAGCCTATTGCTCGTCCTTCGGCGGCATCCGGGGCGGCGGAATCGGGGTGAACACAGCGCCCTGCGCGCCGGCCGGTGGGGCCAGGAATTCGCCGGTCGAGGAATCGCCTCCGCTCGTCTCCATGATGGTCTTGGGCGTCACATACTCTCTGACCATGTCGATCAGGCTGCCATCGCCGCCGCCGAAATCGGCGGCCCGGCCGCCTTGCGGATGTCCCAGCGCGATCTCGTTCTCCGCCGCGTGGGTCTTGTCGGCCAGCCTGTCATTGTAGGGCACACGAAAGGCGCGCGGGATGCCGCTCGGCCGATTGTCCTCGTCGAGCTGCTCGACCCAGAGATAGATCGAGCCGGGATCGCCCTCGAGCGAATGCGGCTCGACGATGCGGGCCTTCAGCAGCTTGAAGGAGACCGGCAGCCGGTCGGCGCTGGCCCAGCCGAGCAGCCCGCGCATTTCCGTGAAGCTGACGACATAGAAGGCGCTGGTCACGACCACCGCGACCGCCTTGAACGACCAGTGCAGCCGCGCATAGACGAGCACGACCAGCAGCAGTGCGCCGATCACGGCGTAGGCTATCGATAGCGTGAGGATGACCGTCTGCAGGCTAGTCACGGCGCACCCTCACAGCGTTCCTGCTTACGCCGGTGTTCGGGTCGAGATCGGCGCCGTTGCGCCAGCCGCTGCGGAACGTCTCCAGCAGCGATTTCGGCCGCTGGTCCACATTGACGACCTTGCCTTCGGCATCGAGCCGGAACCGGACCGCGGTCTTCTCGTCGCCGGTGTGATCGACCGTGAACTTGTTATCGAAGATCACCTGCGCCGTCGGATTGAGTTTTTGCACCTTCACATTGGCCGTCACGGGCTCGCCGGTGGTGGCCACGAAATGTGAGACATTGACGGTGTATTCGCCGGCGACGATGCCGCGCACCGTGACGATCTCCTCGCGGATCGGCGAAGCAATCTTCTTGCCGTTGACCATGATGAAGTCGTTGGCTCCGCCCCGGTCGTCGCGATCGAGCGTGAGGAAGCCGGCCTCGCGGTGGCGATACCAGGCGATGTTGCCGGCGGGATCCTGCACGAACAGGTCGAGATCGTCGGGGTGGCTGTCCGGCCAGTCCAGCGTGATCATGAACTCGGCCTTGGAATCGATCTTGCCGTCCTTGGCGTCCGGCGAGACCGCGAGCAGCGCGAGGAAGAACAGGAAAGCGATCACCTGGAGCGCCTTGAACAGCATCACGCCCAAGGGATCGAACGGCTCCTCGCGCGGATAGAGACCGAAATCATCCATCATGTCGCGATTCCAGCACCCTTGATTCCAGAACCCTTGCGCTCCAGCACCGGCGTCACATAGGTCTCGGTCAGCACCACTGCATCCGAGAACACCTTCTGGGTCGCGGCATCCAGCATGTAATACTGGATGCGGACCAGAATCGAGCCGACGAGACCCGCCAGCGTCGTGTACATCGCGACCGCCATGCCGTCGCTCATCAACCCCATCGAGGATCGCATCGCGACCTTGTCAGCGGCATCCAGCCCCGCGATCGGCGCCAGCATGATGATGAAGCCGACGATGGTGCCGAGCAGGCCGAGCTTCATCAGCGTGTCCGAGACAAAGGCGCCGAAGCCGTTGGAGCCGCGCAGCCGGTCGGCGAGCGTGCGCAGCAATAGCGTCTGGTCGAGGGGGCGGTAGTCCTGCGCCGCCGCCTTGGTCACGAGACTCTCGATGTGGTCCCGCACCAGCCCGCGTGGCAGCGCGGCTGCGCCGCCGGCCTCGAGCGCCCTGCCGCCCTCGAGCGCCGCGAGCACCGCGCGGCAGCGCCGGGCTGCCGCGCCCTCACGGGCAATGGCCCGCGTACGCAGGAAGCAGTGACCGCAAGTGACGACATAGAGCAGCGCGATCAAGCTGGAAATGTAGGTCCGGTCCGAGGTCAGCATCAGGCGGATCAGGCCGAACCGCCACAGCAGCACGACGGCGAAGATCGAAAGCCCGGTGAAGATCATCCAGAACAGGAGCGCACTGCGCTCGGATGGGTCGGCAGCAGGCCCCGCGATCGGCCCAATCGTCATCGAACTCATGCTGCACCGCTCCTGGCCGTGAATACCGCCCATTAGATCAAAGCCGCCGCGCCCGGTCCAAAGAGCCATGCCCAATCCGGCTTGGGAAATTTGCCCGAGCTGCCATCCTGCCGATCCCCGCAATTGGCAAGGCGCGGCGGCGTTGTTAGGCTGACCTTAGCAAACTTTGGGGTGATCGCATGCGCCTTGTGCTTCAGCTTGTCGCCCGTCTGTTTCTCATCGTCGTGCTCTGCCTTGGTGCGGCGACCATCTGGGCCACGTTCGACGCCTATCGCAGCGTCGACCGGGCGACCGCGGCCTCGGCGCAGCGGGTCGCCCAGGCGCTTCAGGCCCTGTATTGGCACGAATTCTTGTTGCGTAGCAGCAGAACACGCGAGCAGCTTCTGCCGGTTCCGGAGTGGCGCACGCTGGAGACGATGAAGCTGATCTCCCCTGGCGTCTGCGTCGAATTCCAACCTGCCATCGCATTCGAAAAGCCGCTCTGCGGCCAGAGTGAGGGGCTCGGCAAGGCGCCGCCGCGCTGGTTCGCGTCGATTGTGCCGACCTTCCTTGGCAGCCATGCCGAAGTGATACGGCCGGTCAGTCCCCGCGCGGCGACCGCCGGAACGGTGGTCGCGACGCCGGATGAAGCGGCCGCCATCTCGCTCGCCTGGGAGTACATCCTCAACGTGATCGACGTGGCGCTTTTGATGGCGGCGGCGATCGCGCTCCTGGCTTCGCTCGCGATTGCGCATGCGCTGGCGCCGGCGCGCACGATCGTGACCGCCTTGCAGCGCATGGCCCGCGGTCAGTATCGGACGAAACTGCCGCGCTTCCGCTCGATGGAGCTGGCGATGATCGGCAGCGCCGTCGACGAGCTCGGCGGCCGGTTGGAGGAAGCGACC
This sequence comes from Bradyrhizobium sp. MI1.3, assembly GCF_055811695.1. Classification (NCBI taxonomy): domain Bacteria; kingdom Pseudomonadati; phylum Pseudomonadota; class Alphaproteobacteria; order Hyphomicrobiales; family Nitrobacteraceae; genus Bradyrhizobium; species Bradyrhizobium sp. MI1.3. The sequence continues at coordinate 29,896 of NZ_JBVVPQ010000058.1, forward strand.
GAACAGCGCGCGGCGCTGACGCGGCGCCTGATCGAGATCCGCGACGACGAACGCCGCGCGCTCGCCCGCGAGTTGCACGACGAGTTCGGACAAAACCTCTCGGCCATCCTCGCCTTCGCCAACACCATCGAGACGGCGAGCACGAAGGCAGACAAGCGCAACGACATCGTGCAGGACGCGCGGATGATCTCGCAGGCCACGCATCATCTGATGGCCTCGCTGCGCGACGCGCTGAAGCGCCTGCGCAATCCCCTGCCCGCCGAGCTTGGACTGGAGGCGAGCCTCGTGAATTTGGTGGATAGCTGGCGCTCGCAGAGCTCGGTGCGGCCGACGATTCAGCTCGATCTCAGGGGCGACCTCACCGACATCAGCGGCCCGGCCGCGACCACCGCCTATCGCGTCGCGCAGGAATGCCTGACCAACGCGCTGCGCCACGGCACGGCACGCGAGATTTCTCTGCACGTCGAGCGGCGCACGGGCGACGACGATGCATTGCTGATCCGTGTCGATGACGATGGCGGCGGCGACGCGGCACGCGTTGCGCAGTCGGTGGGCTTCGGCCTCATCGGCATCCGCGAGCGCGTCGCAGGAGCCGGCGGATCATTCTCGATCCTGCCCGCCCGAGGCGGACTCAGCATCGCCGCCACCATCCCGCTCGCCGCGTGAGGCCGGGATGAACGAGATTATGGCAACAGGCATCTCCGTGCTGTTGGTCGACGACCATCCGATCGTGCGGCAGGGCTATCGGCGCGTGCTGGAGAGCCAGGGCGATCTGCATGTCGTGGCGGAAGCCGACAACGCCGCGGATGCCTACAGCGCCTTCAAGGCGCGCGATCCCGATGTGGTCTTGCTGGATATCTCCATGCCCGGCGCGAGCGGGCTGGAAGCCATCCGCAACATCCGCGCGCGGAGCCCGCGGGCGCGGATCCTCGTTTTCACCATGCACAACGAGGCCGTGCTGGTGAAGGCAGCCTTCAGTGCCGGCGCCAGCGGCTTCGTCACCAAAAGTAGCGAGCCGTCCGCGGTCGTGTCCGCGATCCGCAGCGTGGCGCGCGGCGAACGCGCCATGAGCGACGACATCGCGCACATCCTGGCCGAGGACAGCCTGTCGGCGGGCTCTGCGCTGGATCAACTGGGAGAACGCGAGATCGAGATTCTGCGCCAATTCGCCGGCGGCGCCACGACCGAACAGATCGCAACGAATCTCAATCTCAGCGTCAAGACGGTGCAGAACTATCACTATCTGATCAAGACCAAGACCGGCGCGCGCACGGATGCGCAGCTCGTACGATTGGCGGCGAATTGCGGACTGACGAAGATCTAGAGGGTGACGGCGTGCCGTTCGCTGCGACCAGAATATCTGGTCCCCGACTGGCCACCCCCAACGAAGGTCTCCAAGTCTCTCTTAGATTGTGCTACGCTCCACCACAGGCACGGCATCCAGCATCAAGCGGCCAGTGGATGTGTGTCCGGCTCCGATCTTTCGACTGGAGCCAATTTGGACGGCTCTCGAAGCCGCCCTCGTTCCCGTTGTATGTCTTGCACGACAACAGGAGACGCTTCCATGAACATCAGGGACAGCCTTCTTGCAGCACTGATCGCCTCCAGCGTTTTCGCGACCGGGCTTACGGAAAGCGCGGCAGCTGAGGCGAAAGACCAGATCACCATTCTCTATGACGCCTTCGGCACCAATGACGCGATGACAAAGGACTGGGGTTTCTCCGCCCTTGTCGAAATCGCGGGAAAACGCATCCTGTTCGATACGGGTAACGATCCCGAAATATTCGCGGCGAACGTGACGGCCAAGGGAGTTGATCTCTCGGACCTCGACTTTGTCGTTCTTTCGCACCGCCACTCCGATCACATGGCGGGCTTGTCCTACCTCCTGAGCATCAATCCAACCGTCAAGATCTACGCGCCAAAGGAGGGATTTGGCATCTACGGCTCGTCCTTGCCGTCCAGCTTCTACCGCAAAGACGAGGCCTTGCCGCCAGAGATGCGGTACTATGCCGGCAAACCTCCAGCGACGATGAAGTTCGGCACGGCATGGGCCCACGCGAACTTCGAACTGATCGATCAGACCACCGAGATCGCTCCCGGTATCACACTTATCTCGCTGATTTCCGACGCACCGGGGACGAGAGAACTCAAGGAGCTGTCCTTGGCCGTCAACACGGCCGACGGCTTGGTCCTTCTGGTCGGTTGCTCGCACCCCGGGATCGAGCGCATCGTCGAAGCGGCGACGGGTATCAATCCCAGGATTCATCTCATCGCGGGAGGATTTCATCTGGTCGTCGCACCTGACGAAGCTATCGCGAAAGTCGTTACCGCCCTGAAGGACAGATTCAAGGTCGACAGCGTAGCCCCGGGACATTGCACCGGTGAGCCGACTTTTGCCGCGCTCAAGACGGCGTTCGGCGACAACTATCTCTACGCAGGCCTCGGCACGTCGATTCCGGTTGCAACGGTTGCGGGCGTGAATGTCAGACGCGGGGAAGGTCCGACGCTTGACGACCTTGCGACCTATCGCAAACTCGCGGGGCGCGAAGACCCGTTCGGCATATTGCGGTTGCGCAGCTCGCGGTTGGCACCCGCGCTTTAGGGCGCTGGCGCGCGGCTCGCACCTTTAGATCACGTGTGGCCGGATAGAATTGGAACTGACGCCGTCGCGCCGTGGTTAGTAGCGGAGTGAGGGAGTTGCGCCATGAGTAAGGCTATCCGCGAAGCCATCCATCATCCCCCGATCATCACTGTCGGCGAGCTCATCGATGAACTCTGCCGTCTGCCAGACACAGCGACGATCCAATTCCACTGCCCCATTCTCGAACAGGAACTTGCGTTCTACCGCCTTCGAAAGCGGTCAAAGGACGTGGTCGAAATCGAAGTCAATACCTATCCGGAAAGCCCGTCGGTCGTGCCATCGGCCAACGCCGCCCTACGCGCGCGAAAAAAGACTCATCATCCGCGCTCGCTCGGCAATGGCAGCGTTGCCCATAAGGTCTGAGATAGAACCGCGACAGGTCACGTCAGGTGTGACGGCTTCGGAACGCGTGAAGGAAGTTGGCCTACGCCTTCAGCCCGCGCAATACCAGCGTGAGCGTCAAGACGGTGCAGAACTATCACTATCTGATCAAGGCTAAGACCGGCGCGCGTACGGATGCGCAGCTGGTGCGGCTCGCAGCGGCTTGCGGGCTGACGAATTTCTAACGTCGGTCGAGTTCCGCCACCCGCGCCGAAGTTCCTTTGGTCGCAATGAAATCCAACCCAAAGCAAATCTCCGCCATCAACTCCGAGCAGATTCGACGTCAAGCGCGGCCACAGCGCGTCTCGCAAAGAGCTCCGCTGCTTTCAGGCCCCGCGACTGAAATGAAATCGGAGTGAAGCGACATGCACCAACTGCCAAACGACACAATCGCAGTCACACTGCCGGACTTCGGGCAGTCCATGACCGTGCTCGGAGATCCCGGGTTGGCAACCGACGACTGGGGCGGAAACGATGCGCTGACGGCAGCCATATCGAGTCTCAACTCGAACGTGACGCTCGTTGGGGAAGACCTGGCGGCTATGCATGGCAATTCTCACGGAGGAAACGACAGTCTCCTGGTGAGCGTGGATGGCGGCTGGGATAGTGCCGTTGCCGTTGGCGATGCCCAATCCATGGCGGACAACAGCCAGGGCGGTAACGACACCCTCAATGTCGATGCCCACAACTCGCTCTACACCAATGTTTATCTCTATGGCGATGTCCAAGGCGACATGTCGGGCAACGCGGGAGGCGGAAATGACACACTGACGGCGTCGACCGGTTGGAGATCGTTCGGGTCGCTCAGCGGGGACGCTGGTGGTGCCATGAGCGGCAATGCGCACGGCGGAAATGATACGCTGGGCGCGACGGATTATGGGATAAATGGCGGCGGCGACGCACTCAGCGGCGATGCCACTGGCGCCATGACCGACAACGCGGTCGGCGGGAACGACATCCTGACCTTTGCGGCGAGCAGCGATGCCCAGCTCGGAGGAGGAAGCCTGTCGGGGGATTCGGGAACGTCCATGTCCGACAATGCCCAGGGCGGGAACGATATCCTCACCGCCTTCGTCGATGGCGAGCGAGCTGCTTTCAGCACGACGTTGTACGGTGACGCTCCCACGATGTCGGGCAATGCTCACGGCGGGAACGACATCCTCACCGGCGGATCGAGCCCCGATCGCCTGGCGGGCGATGCGATGAGCTACGCTCCTTCCTCACCCGGCTCGATCACCGGAGGCACGGATACCCTCAACGGTGGCGCCGGCAATGATCTCCTGTGGGGCGGGCCCAACAACGACACGTTCGTCTTCAACACGGGCTCCGGCCAGGACATCATCAACGACTTCAATCAAGGTAACCAGGCTGTCGGCAGCACCACCACCGAACATGACCTGATCAACCTGCATGACTACGGCTTCGCAGACTGGGCAGCCGTCTCCAGCCTCATCGGCGACAATAGCGCCGGCGATGCCGTGATCCACCTCACCGCCAACGATACGATCACGTTGGACGGCGTGCACACGGCGGCCCTGCATCCAACGGACTTCGTCATCTGACGGGCTCACAGCCAAGCAGGATGATGGGATGGTGGTCACGAGAGAATCGTCGAGGCCAAGCCCGTCATCCTGCCAAAGGCATGAGCAGGAGCGGATCAAGCGCCAAGCTGCGATACGCGTTGGCTCCGCAACCTCACGCCGCCTTCAGCCCGCGCAATACCAGCGCCAGCGTCGCATCGACACGCGCCGAAAGATCGGCGTCCTTCCACTCGTCGGCGTGGGCCGGATGGTGGAAGCGGACGGTCGCATCGAAGATGGCGCGTGCGGTGGCCTTGACGTCGCCCACCTCGAACACGCCCTGCTTCACGCCGTCGGTCAGGATCGCCGCGATCTGGTCGATCATGGTGTCCTTGTGACACTTGACGGCTGCACAGGCCTCGCGCGCCAGAGTCAGATAGGTCTCGAACATCTCGGGGTCGTCGAGCACGCGCGAACGCTTGGCGGCGAACAGGGTGCGCAGCCAGCGGTCGAGCCGCGCCAGCGCCGGGCCCTGCTCTTCGGCGAGTTGGCGTAAGGGGGCGTCGATGCGGTCCAGCCAGCGTTTGGCGACAGCCTCGCGCAGCGAGGCCTTGCTCGGGAAATGGCGGTAGACGCTGCCGTGGCTCACATCAAGCGCGCGGGCGACGTCGACCACGGTGGCCTTGGCGAGTCCGTAACGCCGCAGCACGTCCTCGGTGACTTCGAGGATCCGCTCCGGCGTCAAGATAACGGCTTCGTTCATGCCAGCACCATGTTCCCGTTGAGGGCTCAGTTACCCGGCGACGGAGCTGCTTCCGAAGCGCCCGTGCCGGTCGTTTCGGAAAGCTCTCGCCCTAATGAGGCAGTTTTGCAGCCTGCGCCGCGATTTGGCGCGCCACCAGTAAATTGAGCCAGTGCCCAATCGTCCCGGTCAAATTGATGATTTCGGTCGTCATTGTCGTAAGTCTCCAATCAATTGGCGGTCCCCGTTGTTCAATTGCGGCCCTCAATCCCCCATTTGCTTGGGACGTCGGGCTCCCGGGATGCCGCCAGACGCCCAATTGGAGCGTCCGCGAACGGATATACACGTCTCGCTGACAGATTTCAATATCTGTCAGTCAATGGTTCGTGATTGACAGTTAATTTCTGCAGCTCCGGGGCGCCGGGCTGGCCCGTCGCCCGCCACGTCCGGGGCGATGAACCTCGCCCAGCCCAATCATCCCCCGCTACCTTGCCGGCGCCGTTTGTTTCGCCCTCCCCGCTCTGCTAGATCACGGCGTAAAAAACATTCTGGCCGGTGTCGCCCTTTGGGTCGCCCGCCCACCTTCCTGGAGCAGTCCAATGATCCCCCGCTATACCCGCCCGGAAATGGCCTCGATCTGGGAGCCGCAGACCCGGTTCAAGATCTGGTTCGAGATCGAGGCGCATGCGGCGGACGCCCTTGCCGAGCTCGGCACGATTCCCAAGGAGGCCGCCAAGACGGTCTGGGCCAAGGCCAAGGACGCCACTTTCGACGTCGCCCGCATCGACGAGATCGAGCGCGAGACCAAGCACGACGTCATCGCCTTCCTCACCCACCTCGCCGAGATCGTCGGCCCCGAAGCGCGCTTCGTGCATCAGGGCATGACCTCTTCCGACGTGCTCGACACCTGCCTCAACGTCCAGCTCACCCGCGCCGCCGACCTGCTGCTCGCCGACCTCGACAAGGTGCTGGCGGCGCTGAAGAAGCGCGCCCTCGAGCACAAGATGACGCCAACCATCGGCCGCAGCCACGGCATCCACGCCGAACCCGTGACCTTCGGCCTCAAGCTCGCCTATGCCTATGCGGAATTCTCGCGCGCCAGGGAGCGCCTGATCGCGGCGCGGAAGGAAGTAGCGACCTGCGCCATCTCCGGTGCGGTCGGCACTTTTGCCCAGATCGATCCGCGCGTCGAACAGCATGTTGCCAAAGCCATGGGTCTCGTTCCCGAACCCATCTCGACACAGGTCATCCCCCGCGACCGCCACGCGATGTATTTCTCGACGCTCGGCGTGATCGCTTCCTCGGTCGAGCGTTTCGCGGTGGAGATCCGCCACATGCAGCGCACCGAAGTGCTGGAAGCTGAGGAGTTCTTCTCCGAAGGGCAGAAGGGTTCGTCCGCGATGCCACACAAGCGCAACCCGGTGCTCTCGGAAAACCTGACCGGCCTGTCGCGCATGGTGCGCGCCTATGTGACGCCGGCGCTGGAGAACGTCGTACTCTGGCATGAGCGCGACATCTCGCACTCCTCCGCCGAGCGCATGATGGGGCCCGACGCGACCGTGACGCTCGACTTCGCGCTGGTGCGCCTCGCCGGCCTGATCGACAAGTTGCTGGTGTACCCCGCCAACATGCAGAAGAACCTCGACCGCCTCGGCGGCCTGGTGCATTCCCAGCGTGTTCTGCTGGCGCTGACGCAGAAGGGCGCAAGCCGCGAGGACGCCTACAAGCTCGTGCAGCGCAACGCCATGCCGGTCTGGCGCGGCGAAGGTGACTTCCTCCAGCTTCTGAAGAAGGACGCTGAAGTGAAGAAGTATCTCACCGACGCCGAAATCGACGAGCAGTTCGACCTTGCCTATCACTTCAAGCACGTCGACACGATCTTCAAGCGCGTGTTCGGCGAGAGCTGAGCGTCATTCGTAGCCGGGGTGAGCGCAGCGATACCCGGGACTTCTCTCACAAAGATACCGGATGTCTCTTCGCTCATCCGGCAACAACAACAGAGACGGAGCCCTCATGCCCATCGTCAACCGCGTTGCCGCCCTCTCCGACGAAATGGCCGCCTGGCGGCATGACTTCCACGAGAACCCGGAGCTGCAATACGACGTCCACCGCACCGCCGGCATCGTCGCCGACCGCTTGCGCGAGTTCGGCTGCGACGAGGTGGTGACGGGCATCGGCCGCACCGGCGTCGTCGGCGTGATCCGCGGCCGCAAGTCCGCCTCGGGCAAGACTATTGGCCTGCGCGCCGACATGGACGCGCTGCCGATCATGGAGACGTCGGGCGTGCCTTATGCATCGAAGGTCCCCGGCAAGATGCACGCCTGCGGCCATGACGGCCACACCGCGATGCTGCTCGGCGCCGCCAAATATCTCGCCGAGACGCGCAACTTCGACGGCACGGCCGTCGTGATCTTCCAGCCCGCGGAAGAAGGCGGTGGCGGCGGCAAGGCCATGGTCGAGGATGGGCTGATGACGCGCTGGAACATCCAGGAGGTCTACGGCATGCACAACATGCCGGGCCTGCCCGAAGGAAATTTCGCGACCACGCCGGGCGCGATGCTCGCCTCCTCCGACAACATCCAGATCACGGTCCACGGCAAGGGCGGCCACGCCGGCGCGGGTCCGCACAAGTCGATCGACAGCGTGCTGATCGGCGCGCAGATCGTCAACGCGCTGCAATCGATCGTCGCGCGCAATGTCGATCCGCTGAAATCCGCCGTCATCTCGATCACGCAATTTCACTCCGGCACGGCCTTCAACATTATTCCGGAGATCGCCGAGCTCGGCGGCACCGTGCGCACGCTCGACCCTGAGGTGCGCGATCTGGTCGAGCGCCGCATCGGCGAAGTCGCCGACAGCGTCGCCCGCGCCTATGGCGGCTCGGCCGAGACGAAGTACACGCGCATGTATCCGGTGACGATGAACCATGCGCGCGAGGCCGGCCTTGCCGCCGACGTCGCCCGCGACATCGTCGGTGCCGAGCGCGTCAACGACAAGTTCGTTCCGATGATGGGCGCCGAAGACTTTTCCTTCATGCTGGAAGCGCGCCCCGGCGCGATGATTCTGGTCGGCATGGGCGACGGCAACGAGTGCCACCACCCGTCCTATGTCTTCAACGACAACATCCTCGGCCACGGCGCGTCGTATTGGGCGCGTCTGGTGGAGACGCGGATGCCGGCGGGTTAGGGCAGGTCTCGTAGGGTGGGCAAAGCGAAAACGTGCCCACCACAAACTTCTCCGCTGCGAATGGTGGGCACGGCGCTTCGCGCCTTTGCCCACCCTACGATTAACTTGGCAAGAATCAATTGCACGTCTCGTAGTTGCCGCCGCCGCCATTTGGGGAGCCGTTGCCCCTTCCAAAAGTAACCCCGCTCGCAAGTTTGCATCCCGGCCGCACCGGCCGGCAACCGGCAGAGTTGCAGATGATCTGCCCCGACGCCTGCGGTTTTGATGGCGCAGCCTCGGTCTGCTTGCGCTCGGCATCCTGCTTCCGGGAATCCTCCCGTGTCGCCACCGGCTTCTTCTCCGGCACCTTCTCGCACTCGTTGTCGTCGCCGACGCGATAACCGGCACGACAGGTGATCTTCACGCATTGATCGCCATCGGCCTTGAAGCCGAAATTGCACACCAGCGGGCAGACGCGTCCCGGCTTCGCCTTCAGTGCATCCAGGGCATCGACGCTCGCAAGCTTCGCGTCGAACTTGGTGCCGGCATATTTGTTGAACAGTGACAGCGAGCGCTGCGATGCGGCGCTCCAGTCGCCGTCAGCGGTGGCCGACAGGCAGCCGACCCGACGCAGTTCGCTCTGCACGGATTTTGCCAGATCAGCCGCCGACAAGGTGGATGTGGGCGGCGGCGAAAGGGCGGCGACCTTCTGAGTATCGCCTTCAGGAATCTGCCGATCGTCCGGCTGCTTTGCGGCTTGGGCCGCCTTTTCCGCAGCCTGCCTGGCGGCAAGCTCGGCCTTGGCCTTCTCCGCCGCCTGCTTCTCGGCCTGTGCTTTCGCTGCAGCCGCCTCGGCCAGCTTGCGCTGCTGCTCCGCCGCATCCGCTCTTGCCTGCTCGATCTGCTTCTGCTTCTCCGCCGCGATCCGGGCCTCTTCGGCGGCTTTGGCCGCCGCGGCCGCCTTGTCCTGCTCGGCTTTCTGGGCGCGTTCGGCAATGAGCCTTGCCTTCTGCTGCTCGGCTGCATTGGCTTTTTGCTCAGCCGACGCGCGCGTCTCCTCGGCGCCGATCTTGTTCAATTGGCCCTTGGCGAGATTTGCATAGAACCCCTCGGGATATTGCGCCAGAAACGCTTCCCAACCGTCCCGCGTGCCGAGTTGGAGCGCAAGTTCATAGTCCCGCCGGAGTTCAGACTGGGGATTTGCCTGCGGACCAGTTGCGATCGGCTTGGCAGGAACCAGCGGCGCGTCATCGCCGCCCAGCGAGCCATACACGAAGGGCTCCTGCTTGTTCCCGGTGCTCCTCAACACGTCATCGCGCACGAAGCCGAACGCCTTGCGCAGGTCCAGGCCGGGCTTTGGGAGGTGCTCCACCAGCGCCGTCGCGAACGGGCTGTTTCTGGAATCGCCATCAGACGCCGTCGAGCCCGCCTTCGCCGCAAACGCGATCATGGTGTTGGGACTGGCCGGCTCGACCTTGGCAAGCCCGCGGCCGATTGCGCGCGAAGCCACCGTGCGCTTCATCGTCTTGGAAAAGGGATTATCGCGGCAGGCATCGAGAATGACCAGCCGCAGCTGTTTGGCCGGCTCGATGCTCACCAGCACGCGGTCGATCGGCAACGCCTCATCGTAGACGTCGGTGTCGGTCTCGAGCGCGGCATCGATCGGGATCAAATAGTTGGTGCCGTCCACCTCGATACCATGACCTGCGTAGTAGACGATCGCGACATCGGCGTCTCGCGTCCGCGCGCCGAACTCGCGCAGCGCCTTGCGCATTTCGGGCGCGTTCAGATCCTGCCTGACGTCGACGGTGTCGAAGCCGGCTTTCCTGAACATGCCGCCCATCAGGATCGCGTCGTTCACGGGATTGCCGAGCTTGGGCGCGCTCTTGTAGGCGGAATTGCCGATCACGAGCGCGACGCGCTTGTCGGCACAGGCCGGCCCGCAAGCGAGCCAGGTCGCAAAGACCATTACAGCGACGAGCCGATACACACTCAATTGCAAACCTCGGTGGTGACGCTCGATCCTATATTGAGCTTCGTCGTTCCGAGACGGCAGCCCTTTGCGACCGGCCGGCATCCCGCGTTGTTGCAGATCATCTGTCCAGACGCTTGGGACTTCGGCGCTGCGGACTCGGCGTCTTTCCGGTCCTGGTCGCGCCTTCTGGGCTCGTCGCGGGCGGTAGGCGGCGGCTTTCTCTCCGGCGCCTTCTCGCACTCGTTGTCGTCGCCGACATGATAGCCGGCGCGGCAGGTGATCTTCGCGCATTGATCGCCGTCGGCCTTGAAGCCGAAATTGCATACGAGCGGACAGACTCGTCCCGGCTTCGCCTTCAGCGCATCGAGCGCATCGACGCTTGCAAGCTTCGCGTCGAACTGGGTGCCGGCATATTTGTTGAACAGCGTCAGCGAGCGTTGCGATGCGGCGTTCCAATCGCCGTCAGCGGCGGCCGACAGACAGCCGACACGGCGCAGTTCACTCTGGACGGATTTCGCGAGATCGCCGGGCGGCGGCGAGCTTGGCGGCGGCGACAGCGCGGCGACCTTCCTGCTTTCGGCGTCAGTCACCTGCTTGTCCGCCGCCTGCTTGTCCGCCGCCTGCTTCGCGGCCGCTTCAGCTGCCGCCTTCTCCATCGCCCGCTTCTCCGCGAGCGACTTGGCCGCGGCGGCTTCCGCCAACTTGCGATCTCGTTCGGCCGCCTCCGCCTTGGCCTGCTCGACCTGCTTGGCCTTCTCGGCCGCGATCCTGGCCTCTTCCGCGGCTTTCGCAGCGGCGGCAGCTTTCTCCTGCTCGGCCTTCTGGGCTCGTTCGGTCGCGAGCCTCGCTTTCTCCTGTTCGGCCAGACGCGCCTTCTCGGTCGCCACCGTGCGATCCTCCTCAGCGGCAATCTTCTTCAACTGCACACGAGCGAGGTTGGCGTAAAAGCCGTCCGGATAGGTCTGGAGGAATGCTTCCCAGGCCTCACGCAGGCCGGCCTGAAGCGCAAGCTCGTAGTCTTTGCGCACACTGTCCTGCGGGTTTGCCTGCGGACCTGCTGCGACTGGCCTCAGCGGCACCAGCGGCACGTCGCTGCCGCCCAGGGAGCCATAGACATACGGCTCCTGCTTGTTGCCGGTCTTCTTCAAGACGTCGTCACGGACAAACCCGAATGCCTTGCGCAGGTCGAGCCCGGGCTTCGGCAGATGATCGGTCAGCGCCACCGCGAACGGGCTGTTGCGGGAGTCGCCATCCGACGCCGTCGATCCCGCCTTGGCCGCAAAGGCGATCATCGTATTCGGACTGGTCGGCTCGACCTTGGCAAGTCCGCCACCAATCGCGCGCGAGGCCAGGGTGCGCTTCATCGTCTTGGCGAAAGGGTTGTCGCGGCACGCATCGAGGATGACGAGACGGAGTTGTTTGGCCGGTTCGACCGCATACAGCGCGCGATCCAACGCGACGGTCTCGTCGAGGACGTCGCCGTCGGTTTCCAGCATGGCATCGGTCGGAACGAGATAGTTGCTGCCGTCCAGCTCGATGCCGTGGCCCGCATAGTAGATCACCGCCATGTCGGCATCGCGCGTCCTGGCTGCGAACTCGCGTAGCGATCGCCGCATTTCGCTGGCATTGAGGTCCAGCCGGACCTCGACCGTATCGAAGCCCGCATTCCTGAACATGCCGCCGACGAGGCCGGCGTCGTTCACAGGGTTCGCGAGCCGCGGTGCGTTCTTGTAGGCGGAATTGCCGATCACAAGCGCGACGCGCTTGTCCGCGAGAGCGGGGCTACAGCTCGCAAGAACAAGAAAAACAAGAGCCCTGAGGCCGAGGGCGCAATTTCGGAAGGCAGGCATCGCCATCAGTTACACACCTCGCCGGTGATCTTGACGCTGGCGTTGCTGGGATGGGGAACCAACCCGAGCCGGCATCCCTTGGCAATCGGCCTGCATCCCGCGTTGTTGCAGATCATCTGCCCGGACGCTTGCGATTTCGGTGCCGCAGATTCTGCGTCCTTTCGGTCTTGGTCGCGCCTTCTCGGCTCGTCGCGGGCGGTAGGCGCCGGCTTCTTCTCCGGCACCTTCTCGCATTCGTTGTCATCGCCGACGCGATAGCCGGCGCGGCACGTAATTTTCACGCATTGATCGCCGTCGGCCTTGGAGCCGAAATTGCAAATGAGCGGACAGACCCGTCCTGGCTTCGCCTTCAGCGCATCGAGTGCGTCGACACTGGCGAGCTTCGCGTCGAACTGGGTGCCGGCATATTTGTTGAACAGTATCAGCGAGCGCTGCGAGGCTGAATTCCAGTCGCCGTCCGCAGCCGAGGCAAAGCAGCCGACGCGGCGCAATTCGCTCTGCACGGACTTTGTCAGATCAGCCGCCGACAATGTGGATGCCGGCCCCGGTGAAAGCGCTGCAACTTTTTGCTCGACCTCAGGCATCTGCCGATCGGCCACAGGCTTTGCGGCCTGCTCCGCCCTCTCGGCGGCCTGCTTGGCGGCAAGCTCGGCCTTGGCCTTCTCCGCTGCCTGCTTCTCGGCTTGTGCTTTTGCCGCGGCAGCCTCAGCCAGCTTGCGCTGGTGCTCGGCCGCGTCCGCCCTTGCCTGCTCGATCTGCTTCTGCTTCTCCGCCGCGATGCGGGCCTCTTCGGCAGCCTTGGCCGCCGCAGCCGCCTTGTCCTGCTCGGCCTTCTGGGCGCGTTCGGCAATGAGCCTTGCCTTCTGCTGCTCGGCCGCATTGGCTTTTTGCTCGGCCGACGCGCGCGTTTCCTCGGCGCCGATCTTGTTCAATTGGCCCTTGGCGAGATTCGCATAGAACCCCTCGGGATATTGCGCCAGGAAGGCTTCCCAACCGTCCCGCGTGGCAAGCTGCAGCGCGAGCTCGTAATCCCTGCGAATAGAATCCTGCGGATTTGCCTGCGGACCGGTTGCAGCCGGCTTGGCAGAAACCAACGGCACGTCATCGCCGCCCAGCGAGCCATACACGAAGGGCTCCTGCTTGTTCCCGGTGCTCCTCAGCACGTCGTCGCGCACGAATCCGAACGCCTTGCGCAAATCTAGGCCCGGCTTGGGCAAGTGCTCGACCAGCGCGGTGGCGAACGGGCTGTTCCTCGAATCGCCGTCGGACGCGGTCGAGCCCGCCTTGGCCGCGAAGGCGATCATGGTATTGGGGCTGGTCGGCTCGACCTTGGCGAGCCCGCGCCCGACCGCGCGCGAGGCCAGCGTCCGCTTCATGCTCTTGGAAAACGGATTGTCGCGGCAGGCGTCGAGGATGATCAGACGAAGCTGCTTGGCCGGCTCGACCGCGAACAGCGCGCGCTCGACCGGGATGGTCTCGTCGAGCACGTCGCCATCCGTCTCCAGCGTCGCGTCGATCGGAATGAGATAGTTGGTGCCTTCCAGCTCGATGCCGTGGCCGGCGTAGTAGATCACCGCCATGTCGGCATCGCGGGTCCTGCCGGCGAACTCACGCAACATGCGCCGCATCTCGCTCGCACTGAGATCCAGCCTGACGTCGACGGAATCAAATCCCGCCTTCTTGAACATGCCGCCGACCAGAGTGGCATCGTTGACGGGGTTGCCGAGCTTGGGCGCGCTCTTGTAGGCGGAATTGCCGATGACAAGCGCAACCCGCCGGTCCGCATGGGCCGGTCCGCAGGCGAGGCCAATGGCCAAAATCAACAAAGCAAATATCCGAAACGGAATCACTTGCGTCCCCCCGGATGCAATTCCACGAGACTATTCGGACCATCGCTCAATTACCAATTCTTCCTATGTGATATTTGTCACATAAGAGGCTCTCTCAGGGGTATGGATAATGCGGCGAAGCGTCGCCCTGCCTTCGAGCTGACGCCAAAGCCTCTGTTGAGTCCGTTACATTTGCACCACCTCGTGGCGCATCACGAACGGCGCAAGCAGTGCGTGCACCTCGCTTGCAACCGCCTCGCGCTGATCCGCCGGCAGGCCCGCCAGCGTTACGGTGGCGATCGAGCCGTGGCTGCCGTGAGCGCCGACCCGGACCTTGCAGTCGATGCCACGCTCAGTGAGCGGCGTCAGCACCTTCGTGAACACGCGCTGGGCTGCGTCCCAGCGCAGCTGCGGCTTGAACACTTTGCCGACGCCGGTCACCGGCATCGGATCGATCGGGATGACCTGCACCGGGACAGCCGCGCGCTCCGGAGTACGCTCGCGCACCCATGTCTCCAGCTCGCCGGGTTCGACGGTCGCGCCCGGCTTCAGCTGCACGTACCCCACCGGCAGCTCGCCGGCATAGGCGTCGGGCTGGCCGACCACCGCGGCGAAGCCGACCGCGGGGTGCCGGAACATGATCTCCTCGATCGGCGCCGGATCGATGTTATGGCCGCCGCGGATCACGAGATCCTTGGCGCGGCCGGTGATCCAGAGATAGCCGTCGGCATCGAGCCGGCCGAGATCGCCGGAATTGACCCAGACCTCGTCAACGAAGGCACCCTTGTTGTGCTCGTCGTTGAGATAGCCGCCGAACACGCCGGGCCCGGCCATGATGACGACACCGATCTCGTCCGGCGCGCAGTCGCGGATCAGCTTGCCGTCGGCATCGAGCTGGACGATGCGGACCCGCGCGTAAGGCATGGGAAGGCCGACCGAACCGAGTCGGATCGGCCGTGACGGATAGGCCAGCGTGTGCACGCTCGAGGTCTCGGTCATGCCGTAGACCTCGACGACCGGCAGCTTGAGCTTGTCCTGGATTGCAGACCCCACCGCGACCGGGATCGCCGAGCCGCCACCGGCTGCATATTTCAGGCTGGAGATGTCGGCATTCCCAGGCGGCACCGCGAGCGTTGCGGCGAGCACCGTCGGCACGCTCGACAGCGCTTCGGGCTTGAAGCGCTCGACCAGCGCCCAGATGTTCTTCACCGCATTCGGATTGCGCCAGCCGCTCGGCGACAGCACGACCAGCGAACCGCCTGCCGACAGCGTCGTCAGCACCTGCGTCAACGAGCCCCCGACGTGAAACAGCGGCATGCCAAACAGCATGTTGGCGCCCGGCTTCGACTTCAGCAGCAGATTGAGTGCCCAGGCCTGATAGACTTGGTTGACATGCGTGTGCCGCACCAGCTTTGGCGTGCCGGTGGTGCCGCCGGTGTGGAAATAAGCGGCGATGTGGCTGCCCAAAATCTTTCGCCCGCTGATCAGGCGGTCCGAAGGCTGCTGCCTGATCAGGTCGCTGAAGGCATAGATGCCGTTCGCCGGATCGCCACCGCCGAACACCTGCACGACCGCCTTGAGGTGCTTGAGTTGCGGCCTGATCTGCTCGACTTTCTGCCAGATGTCTGTGCCCGGCATCGGCCCGAGCGCCACCAGGACTTTTGTGTTCGCCGCTTCCAGAATCTCCGCGATCTGGTGCGGCTCCAGCAGGGGGTTGACGGGATTGGCGATACCGGCGGCCTCCGCGCCGAACAGCGTTACGAAGGCGTCCGGCACCAGCGGCAGCATGAAGCTGACGACGTCGCTCTTCTCGACGCCAAGCGCGTGAAACATGTTGGCGGCCTGCGTGACGCGCGCGATGAAGTCGCGGTACGTGACGACGACCGGCGTGTCGGCGGGATCGGCATTTTGCAGGAACTGGATCGCCGGCCCGTCGGGATTACGGGCCGCCCCGAGCCTGATGGCGTCGTAAGTGCTCTCGGCCGCGACGCGATCGGCGTAAGCGACCTGCTCGAAGGCCCGAACTTCGGCGTCCGTCGCCAGGTCCGGATAGTCGCTGCCGATGAGCCGATCGAGCGCGTGGATGCCCGCCATGGAATTCCGTCCTCCCTCAGATGCATGTCCCCGCGCCCTGTCTTTTGACTTTTGGGGCTGGCGGGGCCTCGACCGATTGGCCGGCCGAGCATGGGCAGAATGATGGATGATTTGGCGTTCGTCCATGATCTAACGTCCGCGACAATGGGCTCTGGCACAGGCCTTTGAACCTGCGCGCCCGATCCGGGGACCAAGAACTGGCATCGGACTCACATTGCAGCGCCCTTGCCAGCGCCCTGCCGCAAGACTCGAGGTGATCATGACTACGCCCCCGCGGGATTGCGCCACCCGGCTGTTCATCGCGTTCGCCGTCACAACGGGGATATTGACTTCGGTGATCGCCCTGCCCCGCGCGGCACTCGCCGAGGACGGCCAGCTCGACAAGATGCGAGCCAAGATCTCGGCCTTCATCGGCGACAAGATGGAGAAGCTCGGCGGGTCTCGCATCGTCTACAAGGTGGACACCGATGGCCTGCGCGAGAGCGTCGTCACGGATTTGCGCGACGACGTCTACAAGACCCTGCGCGAGGGCAAGATCGCCTTCTCCAGTCTCGCGATTCGCGACGGCGGCGTCGAGTTGAAGATTGCCGACGTCAAGGGCCGCGAGCAACTCGCACGCAAGCTCGCGTCGGCAGCGGAAGGATTGCCGTCGCATGCACTCGCCGTGACCGACGCCGGCGACGGACTGGTCAGGCTCGCGCCGACCAATGCGGCATCCGCCGCGCGGTTGCACGAACTCGTCGAAGATGCCATCGCCATGATCGAGCAGCGCCTGAAGGAGGCCGGCGTCCAGCTCGCCAGCGTCCAGCCCGATGGCACCGACCGCATCCGAATCTTCCTGCCCGGTGTGATGGAGCCCGAGCGCGTCACCGCGGTCTTCGCCCGAAGGGTCAAGGTCGGCTTCCGCCTGATCGACCTCTCGATGCCGGCGGAGCAGGCGCAATCCGGCACGCCGCCGACAGGCACGGAAGTCCTGCCCGGCTTCAAGGACAAGACCCTTTATCTGGTCGCCAAGGACAACGTGCTCGACGGCGACGACATCAGCTATGCGGGCCCGGGGTTTGCGAGCGCCACGAAAGAGCCGATCGCCTCGTTCCGCTTCAACGGCCGCGGCACGCGGCGCTTTGCCCACATCACAGAAGAGAATATCGCAAAGCCCTTCGCCATCGTGCTCGACGGTAAGGTGATCTCCGCTCCCGTGATCCGCGAGCCCATCACCGGCGGCTCAGGCCAGATCTCCGGCAATTTCACCCTGGAGGAAGCAAACAGCGTCGCCATGCTGCTGCGCGCTGGTTCGCTGCCCGGGCACCTCAGCCTGGTCGAGCAGCAGGTCGTGCCGCCCGCCAAGCCCTAAGGCGGGGATCGCCCCCACGCACGCCTGGTCCCGTCCCGGCCTGTCGGGCGCCGAGGTCCACCACGCCGAGGCTCGGACCCAGTGGTACCCGAATCGCGGGCGCGCCACGGCCATACGCACCGCCAAACAGGCAATTGCCGAAACGCCCGATCAGGCTAAAATTTGCTTCTTGCGGCACGGCGGCCCAAAGCTTCATTCAAGCGGTCGTCGTTCGATTTCGGCTATAGGTGTCGAGAATACGACCGTGACTGAAGGCCTTACACGGGGATAGTACCATGCCGTCCGGCAGCGCAGACATTTCGTCGATCCTCGATCGCATTCTCGAGGCGGCAACGGATAATCTCAGGATCGCGAAGATCCTGGTCCAGATGGGCCTCGATCCGAACAACGTGACCTATGACTCGATCTTCAATCGGATGCTGGAGATCTTCGTCCAGAACATCACGCTGGCCAATATGTTCGCCGCGGTCGGCGCCGGCTTCTTCGTCGCCACCCTCCTGATGCGAACGATGGTGCCGCTGCGCGTCGCCAACATGGTCGGCTGCGCGCTCTTCGCCGTGTTCGGCGCGCTCTCCGCCAACGTCTCGACCTTCCTGCTCTATCTCCTGCTGCTACCGATCAATGCCTTGCGCCTGCGGCAGATGCTCAAGCTCGTCAAGAAGGCGCGCCATGCGGCCGAAGGCGACATGTCGATCGAATGGCTCAAGCCGTTCATGACCGAACGCAAATATCGCCGCGGCGACACGCTGTTCAAACTCGGCGATCCAGCCAAGGAGATGCTCCTCACAGTCACCGGCAAGTTCCTGGTCAAGGAGATCAATATCGAGATCATGCCGGGCGCGCTGATGGGCGAGCTCGGCTTCCTCACGCCGGGCAACCGGCGCACCGGAACGATCGAATGCATCGAAGACGGGCAGGTGTTGACGATTACCTATGACCGGTTGCTCGAGATCTACTTCCAGGATCCACAGTTCGGCTATTACTTCCTGGTATTGACCAGCCAGCGCCTGCTGCAAAACATCGATCGGTTGCAGAATCAGCTGGCGACGGAGCGGGCGGCCACCACGAACAGGATCGCGTGATCGATTGGGCGGCCGCTCAGTTCAAGAGCAACGCCATGCCCGGATCGCCCTTCTCCATCGCACGCCGATAGCCCGCCCGCGCACTGATGCGGCCGAGATATTCGACCACGTTCGGACAGCGCTGGAGGTCATAGGGCTGGAAGTAGCGCATCGTGGTGAGCGAGAAAACTGTCATGATGTCGGCGGTCGTGAAGGCGCTGCCCGCAAGGTACTCGGCCTCGCGAAGCCTTGCGTCGAGAAGATCGTAGGCCCGATCGAGACGCCCCTTCATCGCGAGCAGGGTCGGATTGTCCTTGGCGAGATCCAGCCGGCTCAGGATCATCATCCGCCCCATGCCGGGTTGCAGGGTGCCGTTAGCGAAATGAAGCCAATACAGAAACTGCGCGAAGGCGGGATCAGTGGGACCGAGCACGAGTCGGCCATTGCCATATTTTGCAACGATGTAGTCGACGACGGCGCCGGATTCCGCGAGCACCAGCTCGCCGTCGGTGATCACAGGCGCCGTGCCAGCGGGATGCAGTGCCTTGTACTCGGCCGGAGCCAGCATGGTGACGGGATCGCGCGCATAGCGCTTCAACTCGTACGGAATCCCCAGCTCCTCGCACAGCCAGACGATTCGCTCGGACTGCGACTTGCCGAGATGATGGACGGTGAGCATGAGGCCTCCTGGACAGATGATTTCGGCGATTGCGCCGGCATGTGCTTGTCGTGATGCTGCATCATACTCCGTCATTGCGAGCGCAGCGAAGCAATCCAGAATTGATCTTCCCCCAAAAAAGTGGACATGGATCAAGCCGATTTTAGCTCCATCTCGACCGG